>CAZXWM010000056.1:0-14787 GCA_964644215.1 uncultured Phormidium sp. | reverse complement strand
GGCGTTAAGCTGAATCTTGCCCCCCAGTTTCTGGATGAGACTGGGGGGTTTTTGTGAGCGGTAAGTCGGTAGTCGGTAGGATGTGTTGTGGCGTCGGTGAGGGTTGGATGGTTTAGCCAAAATCGTCATGTTGCCGCCACCCATCGCCCCTGGTGGGTTCTTTCTGATAGGCTAACACCGCCTCACTTCCGGCTTCAACCACATCATTGGGCAAACTGCCAAGGGGATTGTTGTCCACATAAAGATATTTTAGCTTCGGCATTTGGGCTAAATCCGCCGGCAACTGATTCAATTGTGTGTTGCGGACGTTGAGGATTTCCAACTCTTGTAATTGGGTAATCTCTGGCGGTAATGTACCGATAGGATTATCCCAGAGTGCTAGGTTTTTTAGCTGTTTTAACTGCAAAATTTTTCGGGGAAATTCGTTGAAGTTATTGCCCCCTAATGCCAACTCTTGTAATTTATGAAGTTGGGCGATCGCCCCCGGAAAATTACGAAAGGCATTGCTACTCACGGCTAAAGAGTTCAACTGCGAGAGTTCCGCTAAACAGGGCGGCAAATCTTTCAATCTATTACCACTGATTGACAAAATTTGCAAGTCTTTGAGCTGACAAATTGCCTCGGGTAATGTCTCAATTTGGTTGTTGTATAGATACAACTCAGTTAAGGAAGTTAGATGACCTAGTTCAGCCGGTAAATCCTGAAGCTGATTATCATTAAGATACAGTTGTTTTAACGGTTTGAGATTGTAGATTTCCCGAGGGAGCTGTTCAAGTTGATTAAAGCCTAATCCCAGTTGAGACAAGTATTGCAGGCGAGAAATATCATGGGGAACCGTGCCAATGGGATTATGGCTGAGGGAGAGGCTGTGTAGATTTTCTAAATTGCAAATGGCTTGGGGAAATTCCGAGAGGCAGTTTTGCCGTAGAGAGAGATTGCGCAGACGGGTGAGACGGTAGAAATTGTTAGGAATTTGACTCAGTTGATTGTCCCGCAACGAGAGTTCTCGCAGGCTAAACAGCGTACTCAGTCCCGAGGGCATCTCCCGGAGACGATTGTTGTTGATATGGAGTTTTTCGAGATATTGAAGTTGATTCAGGTCAACGGGAATTTCTGTTAAAAGATTGCCACTAATATAGAGTTCTCGTAATTGACTAAGTTTTAAAATTTCCCCTGGAAACTCTTCAAACTCATTCCACTCTAAATCTAACAACTTCAGGTTCTGGAGCTGTTCAAGTTGTGGTGGGAGGCGGCTTAGGGCATTTCCGCTGAGACTGAGAGCCACCAATTGATGAAGTTCACCAATTTGGGGGGGAAGTTCAGTTAAGCCGCGATCGCACAAATCGAGGGCTTTCGATTGCGATCGCCGCGCCGATTGCAGGATATCCAGGATAGTCTCGGACGTCATGGGTTCTCTTAGACAGAAGACAGTAAAGACAGTAAGTGTTCGGCGCCGAGGCTCTAGTTGCACCCTAGGATAGATGCTAACGGCTGAGCGCCTGGCAACGATTGGATGGGGGGACTAATACGACGAACCCTATGGCAAGGCCTGATCTCATTCTAAGATACCGCCGTTGAGGCTGATCCTTGGCGATCGCCAGCCAGGATAACACCACCTCACCCCCCAGCGGTATCTGTAAGCCAATCAGCACCTCCTAGGCGCTCTCAGAGACAAACCGGTCTGCAATTGAGACAGTCTTCAGACAAACCCGGTTGATCCAGGCGTATCATAGAGAGCATAACTGTTGTACCAAACCCAGGTAGAGCCATCTGAGATGACCCTAGAAAGGCTCTAACGGTACAGCAGGACAATTTCATCCTTCAATAACCCAGACCCTATGGATATTAATGAACTTGGCAATCTAGAAAATTCGGTTAGTAGCCTCTTATCCTTGGCGAAAGCCGAGTTGGAAGAAAATCGCCTTCAGCAACAGCGCGATGTGCAGATCGAAGAGAAAACCAAAGAAATCGAGGCCAAGCTGAAGCCACTCTTAAACCAGGTGCAAGCCATGTTGAGGCAATACGAAGCCGAGAACATCTCCGAAAGCACCGGCCGGCAAAAACTCGAACAAAAAGCCCAAGAAATCCAGGCACAACTCGACGACGCGCCCCTTTTGGCTGCCCAAACCGTCGATCGCCAACTCATCTTATACGAAGAACGTCTCCTAGACGAACAGTTATCCGAACAAACCCACCAATGGAGAATCGCGCTCAAGCAAGACTTGCTTGAAACCATCTCCGATCA
Organism: uncultured Phormidium sp.; assembly: GCA_964644215.1. GTDB lineage: Bacteria > Cyanobacteriota > Cyanobacteriia > Cyanobacteriales > Geitlerinemataceae > Sodalinema. The sequence continues at coordinate 12,542 of CAZXWM010000056.1, read as the reverse complement.
AAATGATTTCTTTAGTGCCACAGATGTCGCCGTGGCACTACGAGGCTACACCACTGACTTAAAAGCCATTGATGCCCTCGAAGAAGTCGTTGAGGCATTGATTGACCGAATTAACCTTCTCAGTGAAGAAGGCCCTGTGGCCCGATTGCGGGGAACCCACGAACAGACTCTGAATTTTATCTATCATAAAGCGATGGAGAATCGCTCCCGAGTTGAACGTCCCTCGGAAGTACAGGCACGAACTCGACATCGAACCTCGGAAAAACGCCCCAACCCCTACAGTCAACTCGCCGGAAAAGTCGTCGTCTTTGGCGGACACGATCGCCTGGCCACCGCCGTCAAGAATCGCCTACGGGATTCCAATGTGGAATTAGTCTGGTGCACGGCCCAGGAAGGCTTACAGATGGCACAACAGGTCGAAAACCACATCTATAGTGCTGACCTACTCCTGATTATTACCGGCTATGCCAGCCATTCTCTGACCGAGAAAGCCATGCAGGTGGCCCAGAAAGCTGGCAAAACTCCCGAAATGGTCAATACTACAGGGATGACCCGAGTCTTAGAGGCGATCGAACTGGGGTTAAAAACCCAACTTCTCGCCAATCAGTTTTCTAAAACAGCGTAGAAGCTAGAAACAACGTAGGGGCACGCCACAAGTGGCGTGACCCCTTCTGGCTGCCCCCCTCAGATAGATTTGACGGAGTTTTGGTAAAAACCACTATAATTCAGTTAACATTTTGTTAACGTCCCATCCCGTCATCTTTTTTCACCGTGTTTACGACCGTACCGTTCTCCCAACCCAGCCAATCCCAGCTTCCTGACGATCTCTTCGCGGCGATCGCCACCCTCAAGCGGGATCTCAACGCCATCATCTTGGCCCATTACTACCAAGATCCCGATATCCAAGATGTCGCCGACTATATCGGTGACTCCCTTGGCCTATCTCGTCAAGCCGCTAACACCGATGCCGAGGTGATTGTCTTCGCCGGGGTTCACTTCATGGCGGAAACCGCCAAAATCCTCAATCCCCAAAAACTGGTTCTCTTACCTGACTTAGATGCCGGCTGTTCCCTGGCCGATAGCTGTCCTCCCGAAGCCTTCGCCGCCTTCAAAGCCGCTCATCCTGACCATTTGGTGGTGTCTTACATCAACTGTACCGCCGCCATCAAAGCCATGAGCGATATCATCTGTACCAGTTCCAACGCCGTCGATATCGTCAAGCAAATTCCCCCGGAACAAGCCATTATCTTCGCCCCTGATCGCAACCTTGGCCGTTACGTCATCGAACAAACCGGCCGCGACTTACTCCTCTGGGAGGGAAGCTGTATCGTGCATGAAAACTTCTCGGAGAAAAAACTGGTGCAATTGCAAGTTCAACATCCAGAAGCCGAAATCATCGCTCACCCTGAATGTGAAACCCCAGTCTTGCGTCACGCCAACTATATCGGTTCAACGACAGCATTATTAAACTACGCCCAACAGAGTCAACGCAGTTCCTTTGTTGTGGCCACCGAACCGGGAATCATCCACCAAATGCAGAAAGCGATGCCCAGTAAAACATTCATCGCCGCGCCTCCTACGGGAACCTGCGCCTGCAATGAATGTCCCCATATGCGCCTAAACACCCTGGAAAAACTCTATCTGGCCATGAAACAGCGTCAGCCGGAAATCACCCTCCCTGAAGATGTCCGCCTAGCGGCCCTCAAACCCATTGAGCGGATGTTAGCGATGAGTCGCTGACAGTTAACAATGAATAGTTGACAATGAATAGTTGACAATGAATAGTTGACAGGTATAACTTTTGCCACAATATATAGGACACTTGTAAGTGCCACATTAGTTACATACAGGCTGTTTTGTGGTAATAAACTGCCAACGATAAACTGTCAACTATTCACCATTAAGCACCATTACGCGCCGACGGACTCCTTGGCTGCATAGAGAACTTCAGCGGTAATCGAGTCTACCCCTCGTTCACGAGCGAACTTCTCAGTATTGCGTTTCACCTTACCGCGCACAAAGCCGGGGATTTTGTTCAACTCCGCCAAACCATCTTTACTCCAGCCGAGATCCGAATCCGCCGAGACGCCTTTGGTGATGGCTTCTTTGGTGTCATGGCCACCGAAGATTTCCAAGAGATGATCTTCCATCCCTAGGGTGAAGGAGTTGTAAATCAGATCCACCGTCTGATTGGCCCCCTCATAGCCGAGATAGGGGGTATAGCCGACGGGGAAGTTCTGAATGTGAATGGGGGCCGAAATGACGCCACAGGGGATATCGAGGCGTTTACCGACGTGACGTTCCATCTGAGTGCCGAAAATAGCCGAGGGTTCTAAGCGGGCGATCGCATCGCCAATCTCGCCGTTATCCTCACTAATCAACACCTCATCACAATACTCACTCACCTGTTCCCGGAACCAGTCCGCATCATACTTACAATAGGTTCCCGCCAGAACCACATGAATCCCCATTTCTCGGGCTAAAATCTTCGTCATGGCGGCGGCGTGGGTATTATCTCCAAACACCACCGCTTTTTTACCCGTCAAGTTCTGACAATCAATCGAACGCGAGAACCAGGCCGCTTGGGAGACAAAGCGAGTTTGATTGTCGATGTACTCCTCAAAATTGACATCGGCCCCTAGTTCGTGCAAAACCTTCTGCATCTGACGAAGACAGCGGGCCGTTTCTACGATTCCCATGGGGGTAATATCAACAAAAGGCATCTCAAATTCCTGTTGTAGATATTGGGCCGCGCCCAAGCCTAATTCCCGGTAAGGAACAAGGTTAAACCAGGCCCGAGAGAGGTTTTTCAGTTCATGAACTGAGGCTTTATAGGGAACAACCGCATTCACCTCAATTCCCAAGTCAGCCATGAGGCGCTTGAGTTCCGTGCAATCATGCTGGTTGTGGAAGCCTAGGGTGGACATTCCCAAGATATTCACCGAGGGTTTCTCGGTTTTGTCGTTGGGGAGTTGGTCGTATTTGCGGGCTTTCTTGGTGTAGTAGGTGACGATCTGGGTTAGGGTGCGATCGGCGGCCTGCAATTCATTGAAGCGATAATGATTGACATCGGCCAAGAGAACATCCCCATCAGAGTCCATCTGGGCGCGGGAGACGAAATTCTCTAGGTCTTCTTGTAGGATACTTGAGGTACAGGTGGGGGTGAGGACAATTAAATCGGGATGTTCTTCTTTATCCTTGCGTGTGATGTTATCGACTACTTTTTCTTGGGACCCTCGCGCCAAGACGTTGCGATCGACGACACTGGTGGTTACGGGGGTAAAGTCTCGTTCCCGTTCTAACATCGATCGCATGACGTTGAAATAGTCATCCCCGAGAGGCGCGTGCATGATGGCATGGACGTTTTTGAAGGAACTGGCAATGCGAAGGGTGCCAATATGTGCCGGGCCGGCATACATCCAGTAAGCCAATTTCATAGGTTGCTCTCCGTAAATCCAATAAAGACGAAAACGTTGCTCTCAATTCGCTGACATTCGGGCCGCAACGGTCTGACCCGCCCTAACCAATAAATCAACTCCTCCTAGACTATGGGGAACTCTTTGGCTTTGGGGTTTCTCTCACATGATTCTTAATGGATTGCTACGATTCTTAATAGGATTGAGAGGCTATGAATTGCATTTTGTCAAGGTATTTTAGTCCTTAAACTGATTAAGAAATACTAAGTCGAGTCAATGTAGAAGCCGAGGCGATCGCCTCGGCAATGGCCTCGCTAAGAGGATTCAAGATATGATAGACACTCGATTGTTTTGCCGATCGCCCCCGAGTTGGCGATTCCCTAGAAGAAAGACCCCATGAGTAGTTTAAGCGATCGCCTCAAGCGCATCACCGGACGACAACGATTCGTCGTGGCCCGCCTAATGGTGCAACTCACCGGCGCCCAAACCAACCCACTCCTCGGAACCCTCAATCGCGTCTCGGGGCAAGCCCTAGAGGCGGAGAACGCCCTAGAACAACTGAGCGAGGGACTCGTCGATATTTGTCAACATCTCTTGCAACTACAACCCTATTGGCAAGCCGCCGCCAATGAAGGAGACGTGGTTTGGGATGAAGGAGAAGCTTCCGACTATTTCAACGAACTCTTTACCGATTCAGCCCAACGCTATCTCTGTCAACCGCAACAGGTGACAGACGAGGACAGTGATGACACCCTCTTTCTCACCCCCAGCGAGAATCTGGTGGTGATGATCACCTTAGTCGGCCAGGGAGAAATCCCCGATCTCGAAACCGATTTAGCCGAGATTGAGGCTCTAAACCGGGGACTGAAGGCCATCATTAGCCTCGCCTACCAAGATAAACTCGAAGCCATCCAAGTCCACTTTTCCCCCGCCCGCTTTGGTGAAAGCCTCACCGCTGACCAAGTCTTGGAAAACTTCCCTGAACTTATTCCCCTCTAACCGTTCCAGGGACAGTTTTCAGGTCCGATCGCCTATCCTAGAATCAAAACCCGATACATCGAATCGTTAACAAAAACAAACCGTGAAACAACAATCTATGTGGCGTCGAGTTTTAGCTGGAGTTTTGTGTATTAGCCTCCTCTGGGGCTTTGGGGGAGACCTAACCCCAGGGCGATCGCCCTTTACCCCGGCCGCCGCTCAAGCGGCCAATTTGCCCAGTGGCAAGTATCCGCTCCAGCAAGCACAATATAACGATGAGAACGGTGAGTATCAACTCCTGTTACTTAATACCCCTGCCGGCCAACCACCGTTATTTAGCAGCACTGATGTGCAGATGATGCCCTTAACCGAGGAGGAAGTCGCCGCCGGACAACGCTCCTACCTCAGCTTGGACCAAGGACAGGCGGTGTTGCATTTGGCGCAAGATTTCCGCATTGACTACATTCATGCGGTGACAGACAGCCAAACCAACCCCCAGACGGGACAACCCGAAACAGTTGTGGTTCGTCAACAGTCGAGCTTCTGGACTCCCTTTGCGGGGGCTTTGGCGGGTCAGGCGATCGGCAATATGCTCTTTTCTCCGAGTTACTATGTGCCGCCGATGTATCAACCCGGTGGTTCCCTCACCGGCTATGGTGGCTCTGGACGCAGCTATGAGCAAGCGGTGAAGAGCTATCAGACCACCCATAACGAACCGCCCGCCGCTGTCAAGAATCGTCAAACCCTGCGAACGACAGGCAGTTTACGCAACAACCGCAACAACCGGGGCAGTCGGTTCGGCAGTCGCAACCGTAATGGACGCAGCTCCGCCCCGCGCTCAGGACGCTCGACTGGCTCGGGGATTGGTGCGAGCCGTCTGCGGGGCAATTCTCAGCGATCGGGAACCGTGAAACGGCGCGGTGGCGGCTTTGGCAGCGGTCGTTCTCGGACTCGCTCTGGGAGTTTTGGCCGCCGTCGTCGTTAGAAAAGTTGAGAGAGAGGTTGAAGGAGATGGGTTATCGTCTACTGCTGCTGAGCTGGGTGTTGATGATGGGTTTGCTCGGCTGTGGGGGCGATCCTTTGTCCTCCCAGGGTCAAGCGCCAACTCCTTCGCCGACTCCTTCTGAGACGATCGCCTCTCCCTCTCCCTCGTCTCCTAAGCCGATGCTAACTCCTATCTCTGAGGCCGCTCCTGGGGTTGACGGCGATCGCCTGTTTGAGACCGTTGAAGCCCTAGCGAGACCTCGCTTTGACCGGCGCGATCGCGATCGTGCCCGTCAATACCTCAGACAGCAACTTGAAGCCGCAGGCTGGACGGTTGAGTCGCAAACCTTTGACGGGGGAATCAACCTCATCGCGCAACGGGATGGCACAGATGCCAACGCTCCTACCCTCCTCCTTGGCGCTCATTATGACACGGTCGCTAACTCCCCCGGCGCCGATGACAATGCTAGTGCTGTCGCCGCCGTCCTCGAAGCCGCTCATCTTCTCAAGGCTCCCACGCCACGAGGGTTAAGACTGGTCTTGTTTGACCTCGAAGAACGAGGGTTACAGGGCAGTTTCGCCTATGTTTCCCCCCAAACGATTGAAAACCTCGACGGCGCCATCATCTTGGAAATGATTGGTTACGCCTGTGAGGAGATCGGCTGTCAAACCTACCCTCGGGGACTCCCGGACTCACTTCCCGAGCGAGGCGACTTTCTGGGGGTGGTGGGAAATTGGCCCTATCATCAGCTAACCGATGCCTTTGAGGACATCCCCAAGTCCGAGACTCCCAAACGAGTCACGCTGACGGTTCCGGTTGGCCCGTTTTTGGACTTACTTCGCAGTGATCATGCGCCATTTTGGCTCGCGGGGGTTCCGGCGGTCATGGTCACCGATACGGCGAACTTCCGCAACCCTCACTATCACCGTCGGAGTGATACCCCGGACACTTTAGATCGCCCTTTTTTAGAGGGATCGACTCAAGCGGTGATTGATGTCCTCTATCAGCTCCTGAACCGTCCCCAGGATGCGGCAAATCAGTCTCAAGCGACGGTATCAGCATGGGGATCAAACTGACCACTTCAGCAAATCTTGCCTTGATCCGTCACAATAGAAGAAAGGATAGCCAATACTAATTCTGCCCCGACCTCGTGAGACCTGTTGACTCCTCCACGTCTATTTGGGATTTACTTGAACATCTGTGTGAAGGCATTTGCCGCTTTGACCCAGATGGACGGATCATTATTGCCAATTCAGCCTTTGAAGAGGCGTTTCCGGCCTCGGTTATGCCGGCGTCAGAGGGCGATCGCCTGACGGAACCGGCCGCTCAACCGGCGGCGGCGTTGGACTCTCAACAGCTTTTTGCACGACTCCCCCAGGGCGATCGCTCCCGCCTTCAATCCGCCTGTCAGCGCATTTCCTCAACTCGGCGGCACGTCAGCTTAACGCTATTTAGCCCCTCGATGGGAGAGACTTGGCATTGGACAATTCGCGGCATTTTTAATGGGGTGGCAGAGCTCGTGGAGTACCAGGCGATTATCCAGCGGTTGAGTGCCGTTCAGGGCATTGAGGCAGTTGAAGGGGAGCTAATTCAGCTTGAGACTTCCTGGCAGAGTCAGCAAGAAGCCAGTCAATATCAACTGTTGGCGACTTATGCCCCGGTTGGTATTTTTCAGGCTGATGCCAATGGAGAGATCACTTTTGTCAATCCTCGCTGGTGCGAAATTACGGGGATGTCGGCGGCTTCGGCGTTAAAAGAGGGCTGGAAACGAGCGGTTCACCCTGAGGATCTCGACCAAGTTCTGATGGTTTGGAGTCGCATTCAAGAGGGGTTGGTCTCTTGTGAATTTCGCTTTGTGTCTCCGGCAAAAGGTGAGGTCTGGGTGTTAGGTAGTAGCGCCCCGCTCTATGACCAATCGGGTCAATTCTCTGGGGCGGTGGCAACGGTTTTAGAGATAAGTGAACGCAAGCAGGCGGAATTACAACAGTCTCAGTTAAAACAGCTATCACGAGCGTTAGAGCAATGCGGTGATAATGTGATTATTACGGATCGTGAGGGTAAAATTGTTTATGTTAATTCAGGGTTTGAACGCTTAACGGGTTACAGTGAAGCCGAAGCGATCGGCTCAACCCCTTCCCTGTTGAAGTCGGGATTTCATAGTCTGGCTTTCTATCAAGACTTATGGGCAACGCTGCGGAGAGGTCAGGTTTTTTATGCTGTCTTTACGAACAGAAAAAAATCGGGAGAACTGTTCGCTGAACAAAAAACAATTACTCCGTTGCGAGATGAGAACGGCAAGATCACACATTATATTTCAACGGGTAAAGATGTGACGGAGCGTCAGCGGGCTGAGGCTCGGTTGGAACAGGTTAATCGTTGTTTTTTGAATTTTAGTAGCGATCCGATGGAAAATATCGGGCGCTTAACGGCGTTATGTGGGATGTTACTGAATGCGGCTGGGGCGATTTATCAGCGTCGGGTTCACAATAGCTTAGATTCTGTCTGTACTTGGGGAACGGTGAAAGCCTGCGAGAATGCGACGCAGGAGTCTCTTGAGGCGTTGATAGAAGAATCTCGTGAAAAGGCAGTTTGTCCTCGCTTGGACAGCCATGGAGATACTTGGTATGAGGCTAATTCGGGGATTTGGCGGACGTTAGTCCGTACGGGCGATCGCCTGGTGGGATTATTGAGTCTCTGCTATCGTACCCCCCCAGAACAGACGGCGGATGATGGGCGTTTGTTGGGAATTATTGCGACGGCGATCGCCATTGAAGAGGAACAGCACCGAGTGGGCGAGGCGTTACGCCGTCAAATGGAACGGGAACGGGCTTTGAGCAATTTAGCCCATCATATTCATCGCTCTTTGGAACTCTCAGATATTTTACCCGCTACGGCTAAGGCGGTGCGTGAGTTTTTAACGAGTGATTCGGTGCTAATTTATGCTCTCAATGAGACCCGAACTCAGGCTCAGATGGTGGCTGAAGCAACGATCCTAGAGACAGACCACCCCAATCAGATGTTATTCAAGGGGTTCTCGTTCAAGACCAATTGTTTGAATGATTATCAGGATGTTCAAAATAAAGACAAGTTGCAGGTTCGAATCTGTGAACAATCTTGTCAAATTAAGGGGTTTGAAACGAGTAAAACTCACATGATTGCCCCGATTTTACAAGGGAGTCATCTCTGGGGCGTGATTATTGCTCAAAACTCTCAAACCTATCGCCGATGGACGGAGAGTGAGCAAGAGTTTCTACGCCAAGTTGCAACTCAGTTGGGGATTGCCACGCAGCAATCTAAACTCTATGAAGAATTGAAAATTGCTAATAGTAGTTTGCAAAATTTAGCCACGATTGATGGTTTAACTCAGGTGGCGAATCGACGACAGTTTGATACATTTTTAGCTCAGTCTTGGCAACGGTCTTTAGAACAGCAACAGCCCCTAGGGATTATTCTTTGTGATATTGATTTCTTTAAACCCTATAACGATACCTATGGTCATCAGGCCGGGGATGATTGTTTGAAACAAGTCGCCGCCGTGATTTCTAAGACGGTGACGGATGAGGATAGTCTCGTGGCTCGCTACGGTGGGGAAGAGTTTGTGGTGGTGATTAATGGGGCTAAACGTCAGAAACTGGTGACTTTGGTTCAGGCGATTCGTGGGGCGGTTGAGGGGTTACAGGTTCCTCACCGTAGTTCAAATGCTCATCCTTGGGTAACGCTGAGTGTCGGCGCGGCGAGTCTGATTCCTCGACGGGAATGGACATCGGATGATTTATTGCGCCAAGCGGATCAGGCCCTCTATCAAGCTAAAGCCGATGGCCGCAACTGTGGCCGGATTGCCGATTGTTAATTGATGGCTGATGAACTTTACATTATTTATTTTATCTTAATAGAAATTAACAATTAGTTGAGGAAAGATTGCTAGTCGACTGTTTTGTATAATGGATAATGTATTCTAGAAAAGACTTGGATTTGAAAATATAACCGAGTTTATTGTGAACCTTGGGAATTCTCTCCTATCGATGCCGCTGATCCCAGCTCCCCCTTTGTTAATGGCTCCTCCTGTTCCATTTAGCCGCCAAGAACTCGCTAACTTAAACCCTGATGATTTAACGCAACTGATTCACTGTTTTTTGCGCTTTAACAGTAATCCCCTAGACAATATCCATCGCCTCGTCAACTTAGGTCGTGAGTTAACTGGGGGACTTTGTGCCTGTTATCAAAGCCGCTCTCGAAGCGAACCGATGGCGCGGCCCGAGCAGACATCTGTAACCTGCATTCGGGATGATTCGCGTCAGTCAAGTTGTAGCCGCCGTCAGTTCAGTGATCCGGGCGAGGCTTCGCCTCTGAACCGATTTCGCTGTCCAAGCTGTCAATGTCAACGGGAGGGGGTAAGCCAGAATTGGGTCATTACTGATGACATTCATGGCCAGCTTTCGATGCGTCATGATCCACTCAGCCCGATCACTCCTGAGCAAAGCGAGCTTTTAAGCCTAATTGCGCGGGCGATCGCCATTGAGGAAGACCGCTTATATGAACAAGAACGGCAGCGACTTCAACAACAACGGGAACTGGTTGTAGGTCGGATTGCTCAGCAAATTCGCAAATCACTAGATTTACAAGATATTCTTCAGAGTACTGTCGAGAGCTTACTCGAATTTTTAGAAGCCGATCGCGTGATTATTTGTCGCATTAATGAAGACGGTAAGGGAGAGGTTTTAGAAGAAGCCCGTAACGCTGATATTCCCTCAATGATTGATTGGGTTCTCAGTGACCCTTGGCTTGTTGACCCAAAATATCATCAAGATTATTTGTCGGGTCAGGTGTTAGTGATTGAAGATATGCAACAGGTGAATCTGGAACCGAGTTTGCAGCAACTCATGGACTTTTTTCAAGTTCGCGCCCGCCTGGTGATACCGATTATTTTGACTCAAGAGACTGAGGCCGAGTTGTGTGACGATAAACCCGATACCGAGAACCCCTGGGGACTGTTGATGGTGCATCAATCTCATCATCCTCGACAATGGCAAGCTGACGAAATCAATCTGTTGCCCCCATTAGCGACTCAACTGGTTATCGCGATTCAACAAGCACAACTCTACGAACAAGTCCAAATCGCCAACCGAGAATTGAGTGAGTTAGCGACTCAAGATGGCCTGACGCAGATTTGTAACCGTCGCCGCTTTGATGAGTATCTCGACCATGAATGGCGACGATTACTGCGATCGCAAGCTCCTTTATCTCTGATTTTGCTCGATATTGACTTGTTTAAACAGTATAACGATAGCTATGGGCATCTAGCCGGCGATCAATGTTTGCAACAAGTGGCTCAAACCCTAAAACAATCCGTGCAACGAGCCACAGATTTAGTGGCCCGCTATGGCGGGGAAGAGTTTGTTATCATTCTCCCGGATACCACGGAAGCCGGGGCGCAGTTTCTGGCTGAACAGGTGCGATCGCAGATTGCTCATATGTCTATCCTAAATCTCGGCCCTGATAGTACCGGCTCCATCTCCCATCAGGTGACGGTGAGTATCGGGGTAGCCAGTCACATTCCCTTTCCTGAAGCGAGTCCTCAACTCCTGATTGCCGCTGCCGACTCAGCTCTGTATCGGGCTAAAGAGCAAGGCCGCAATCGAGTCTGTATGGCCCAGGCCGAAGACTTTGCCCCAGGCGAGTAAGACCCTTAGCCCGAGTTAAAACTGGTATAATACGGGGCGATTTACCCAGAGGCAATATGGCAAAATTTACCCTGTTCTCTCGGTTTGAGGGGAAACGGACCCAGGCAACTCGTCCTAACGGCTCCCAGGTGTCGCGATCGCGGAAATGGCCCTGGACAGAAGCCGCTGAAACCATTTCGATCATTGCCTGTGGGGGAGGGGTAGCCGGTGCCATTGTCTTTCAGGAACTGGTGTTGGCTATTGTGCCGCCAGTGTTTGCGCTCTCGTTTAACATCATCAACCGTTCTCGTCGTCTTCAGGAGCTGCGAGAGCGGAATCTTTGGTCTCAAACGGAAGCCCAAGAGTTGCGATCGCAGCTTCACGATATTCAGGATTCCCTGCAAACCCTGCCTCTGGCCGATCGCCTCGTGGAAATTGAAGCCTGTGTCCGTCGTCTGAGTGAGGCCACCCTGGAACTGCAAGGACAACAGGCGGGGATGGTTGAGGACATGGGAGACGATCGCGAGAAAATTAAAGAGGCCTTCGGGATTCTACGTCAGGGGGTGTATAACCTCAGTCACCACACCAACACCTCCCTCGATCGGTTACGAACCGAACTCGATACCCTACGGCGCGAGGTTGAACCCACCGCCAGCCGAGTGGCTGGGCAGATTAGCGAGCAGGCGATCGCGCCCCTACAACAGCAGCAACGGCAGCTTGAGCAACAACTGAGCCAAGTTCAACAGCAACAGTCCCTCCTCTCGCCCCAAGTCCAGCAGTTGACTGAAGCGGTGACTCATCTGCGAACTCACACGGCCCAACATTGGCTCTCGGAAATTGATCGTCGTCTGGAGTCAGTCTTGCCCTACCGCTACCGAGTCGTGAGTGAGGATGCCTCTGATTATCTCTTTGACGCCCTCAATCAAGGTAAAGAGCATATCGTGATTGTGACCCCTTGGTTGGAACTCGATCCCGTTCGTTCCGAGGCGTTTCTGCAAGCCTTAGACGCAATTTTGTCGCAAAATGTCTTTGTGAGCTTTGGTTGGGGTCGTCGGGCTGATGTGGGACGCGCCCGCAACACCACACGTCCCATTGCTCTCAAGGATGGGGGCTGGCGCTATCAGCCGGAACGAGATTCTCATGGCTACTATCGACTGTTGCCGCAACTGTTGGAGTTGAAAAAACGCCATAAACGACTGACGCTGAAGTTGTTGGGGACGGCAGAGCGGATTGTGGTCTGCGATCGCGATTGGGCGCTTCTCGGTAGCCATCATCTCCTTTGTCATGTGGCTAGTAATACTCCAGAAGTGGGGTTATATACCAATGACCCCCATGTGGTTCTCGATCTCGGACAACGGTTTAATCTGGTGCCTCATTTGAAACGGCGGGCCATGCCGATGCCGGGACGGTTGACGGTTAATTATTAGGCAAGAGGCAAGAGGCGTAGGGGCGTACCTTTATGGTCGCCCTCTTCTCTTCCGGCAAGAGGCAAGAGGCAAGAGG
>CAZXWM010000055.1:9183-15036 GCA_964644215.1 uncultured Phormidium sp. | reverse complement strand
ACCAGCATGACACCGTTCAGTCACTTGACGTGATTATACCACATTGTACTACAATGGTTGCCGCGATTCAACGTGAACGTTCACGTTGAATCAAAGATTACAACGTGAGCCTTCTCGCGGATTAAGGTAAGATACTACAATACCATTTACTTTCATTCGCTCTCGTCCATGACTGTTGCGCGAACTATCTGTTTAGGCTTCCTTGGGGTAATCACCGTGGGAACGTTGCTGTTGATGTTACCCATTTCCCTCGCTGATGGCAGTTGGAATTCATTAATAACTGCCCTGTTTACCGCCACCTCGGCCACCTGTGTCACCGGCTTGATTGTCGTCGATACCGGCAGTTATTACTCGTTTTGGGGACAGTTAATTATCCTAACCCTGATTCAAGTGGGCGGCTTAGGCTACATGACCGCCAACACCTTTCTCCTGGTTTTATTGGGCCGTCGCTCTCGGGTTCGCTATCGCATCGCCTTGCAAGAATCCCTAGATTCTGGTGGTGTATCCAGCGTCTCTCAGCTTCTCAAATCCATTATTGGCTTAACCGTTGTCTTGGAACTCACCGGGGTCTTTGCCCTGATGACCATCTTTATTCCAGAATTTGGCTGGTTCGACGGTCTCTGGAAAGCGATATTTCATAGTATTAGTGCCTTTAATAATGCCGGATTTAGTCTATTTGAAGATAGTTTAATGAGATATATTCGACTTCCTCAAATAACCATTATTATTACCCTCTTGATTATTCTAGGTGGGATTGGCTACCAAGTAATGATGGAAGCGTTTTTCTGGCTCAAAAGCAATCTTAAACCCAACGAAAAACGCTTTCGTTTCTCCTTACACGTCAAGATTGTGACCAGTACAACCGTGATTCTGCTCTTAGTTGGATTTTTGGGATTTTTTGCCAGTGAATTAGGGAATCCTAACACCTTATATCCCCTATCTTGGCTGAATACAATTGTGGCTGCCTGGTTCCAATCAGTCACCACTCGTACCGCCGGATTTAATACCATTGACATTGGTGAAATGACAACAGCAGGCTTGTTTTTAACTATTGCTTTAATGTTTATTGGTGCAAGTCCTGGGAGTACCGGAGGCGGAATTAAAACGACAACCTTCCGGGTTTTGGCAACTTGCACAAAATCCGTCTTACAAGGACGTGAAAATGTCATTATCTACGAGCGTCGTGTCCCCATAGAACTGATTATGAAAGCGGTTGCCGTTACGGTGGGTTCAATCTCAGTTATCGCTGTCTCTACCATGATTTTGGCAATTTCAGAACCCAGCATCCCATTTATTGATTTATTCTTTGAAACCATCTCTGCCTTTGCAACCGTTGGCTTGTCAACGGGAATCACGGCTAATTTTTCGATGTTTGGTGCTTTAATTATCACCATTTTAATGTATGCTGGTCGAGTGGGTATTCTCATTTTGATGGCGGCATTGTTGGGAGACCCAAAACCGAGTGTCCTCGACTACCCTGATGAAGATTTATTGGTAGGATAAACTTAGTCTAGTAAAATAAGCTAACGGTTTCTAATTTAGCAAAAAAGCTAGTTTTTTTGGTCTTCAGGATATATGGTGTTATTTGTTGCATGGTATATAAAATTGTAGGGGCGAACGGCCGTTCGCCCCTACAGCAAGGGATATAATCTGCCATAATTTTTCCTTATCACCCTGAACCCAGAAGATCCGTTTTTTTGCTAAGCGAATTTGTCCTCTATCATGCCAGGAATAAAAAACGTGAATTTATCATCTTTTAACTTTCTCAAAAGTTGGCATCCCGAAAATAGTAAACAATTTGCCGTTGTTGGACTAGGGCGCTTTGGACGTGCTGTCTGCGCCACTCTGCATGAAAATCGCTACGAAGTGTTAGCGGTCGATCGCGACGACAAACTGGTCAATTTAGCCCTAAACGATCGCATCGCCGATCATGTTCTCTGTCTCGACACCACCGAACCCTCTGCCCTCAAAGAAGCGGGACTGTTTGAGTTTGATATTGTCATTGTGGCGATCGGTAACTTTCTGGCCGAGAGCATTATTACCACCTTGAACCTCAAAGAAGGAGGCGTTAAACATGTCGTCACCAAAGCCTCATCAGCCGTTCATGTGAAATTGCTCAAAAAAGTCGGCGCCGATCGCGTCGTCTTCCCAGAACGAGAAATGGGATGCGCCCTAGCCCGCGCCCTCACCCGTCCTCGAATTTTAGAACAGTTTGAACTCGACCCCGATCATAGTATCGTCGAAATGGTCGTCCCCGATAAATTTGAGGGCAAAACCCTGGCGGAACTGGACTTACGAAAGTCTCATGGCATCAGTGTCTTAGCCGTAGGAAAAGATAAAGGATTTGAGATTAACCCCAGTCCCCAAGCCCGACTCAAAAAAGGCTTAGCTATGGTCGTGATTGGTTCTAACCGCGATCTCGATCAACTGCCCCTATAGGCGAGTGCCGCAAATTGTGATTCAATCCAATTTGACGGCTACGTTTGTTGACAGGATCTGGTTCACAGGATCTCGAGTCACCGTTCATTGTTCATTACCATCCATCGACATTGATTAGAAAGTCACCCACAAGACCATGACGATCATTCATTGGAGCGCGATCGCCATTTGGGCCGTCGCCGCCATCATCTGGGTAGAAGTCAGCCGCGATCTTTACCATGTCCTGGCCCATATTTGGCCCCCCTTGGCTCGACTTCACACCTGGCATCACCGAGTCTTCCGCCCCGATTTGACCCCCAACAGTGCCTCAATTTACCGTCAGGCACAATGGTACAACGATGTTCCAGAAGCCTGCGTCATGATTGCCTTTAGTGTGATGCTTTGGGGCCTAGCTCGAACGGTGACCCCCGAGGTGGCCTGGGGATGCAGTGCCGGAGTCCTCCATGCTCTGGTCTTTCTCCTCTCCGCTATGGCTCGGGGGATGGGTTGGACTTGGGCTCACGACCTCACCGATATGACCCACCTCCCCGGTCCCTTCCAAACCCCACCCTCCCGTTGGTGGGTCAATCGGCCCTACCATTGGCGACATCATTTTGAGAACCAAAACGCCTATTTTTGCAGTACGCTCACCTTCGTCGATCAACTTATGGGTACGGCACTGTCTCTTAAAGGTAAAACCATCGCCGTCACGGGGGCCTCAGGGACCTTGGGCCAGGCTCTGCTACGACAGCTTCAGGCTCAAGGGGCCAAGGTGATCGCCCTCACCTCGGGCGCTCACCCCATCCACCTCGACGGCCAGGACATCCCCAGTCAACGTTGGCAAGTCGGCGAGGAAGCCGCCCTCGCTGAAACCTTGGCCAAGATCGACATCTTGATTATTAACCATGGGGTGAACGTTCACGGCGATCGCAGCCCCGACGCCATTGAACAGTCCTATCAAGTGAATGCTTTTTCCGCCTGGCGGTTGATGGAAGCGTTCCTGAGTACCGTTGACGGCGATCGCGATCGCGTCCGTAAAGAACTCTGGGTCAACACCTCTGAAGCCGAAGTGAACCCCGCCTTTAGTCCCCTCTACGAACTCAGCAAACGCACCCTAGGGGATTTAGTCAGCCTGCGTCGTCTTGACTCCCCCTGCATCATCCGCAAACTGATCCTCGGGCCGTTCAAGAGTAACCTCAACCCCATTGGTGTCATGGACAGCGATCGCGTCGCCGCCAAAATCGTTAAACGCGCCCAACGAGATGTCCGTAACATTATCGTTACCATCAACCCCGTTACCTGGGTTCTCCATCCCCTCAAAGAGTTGAGCCTTTCCCTCTATTTCCGCTGGCTAACGCGGCCATACCCAGTTAGCGAAATCTGTGCTAACCAGGATATATCCTCCGAGTCGTGAGACTCCTGCCCCCCCCTCGGTAAACGACTATGCGTTCTAGCCCAACTCGCCCGCCACAGCTCGATAGACCTAGCCTCGATGTCTCAGTGGTCGTTCCTATCTATAACGAAGTCGAAAGTGTCGGCCGTTTAGTCGAGGCCATCGTTGCGGTGATGGACTCGACCGACTTTTCCTATCACGTCATCCTGGTCGATGATGATTCTAGCGACGGAACCCGCGATCGCCTACGAGAACTGGTTTTTGACTATACTCAGCTTAAAGTCATTTTCTTCCGACGCAACTATGGTCAAACCGCCGCCATGGCCGCCGGATTCCAAGAAGCCGAGGGGCGGATTCTCGTCACCCTCGACGGGGACCTCCAAAATGACCCCAAAGACATTCCCAACCTCATCGCTACTCTCGATGAAGGCTATGATCTCGTCAGTGGTTGGCGAAAAAACCGCCAAGATGCAGCCCTAACCCGATTATTGCCCTCGAAAATCGCCAACTGGCTCATTGGCTATGTCACCAGCGTTGACCTCCATGACTATGGCTGTTCCCTGAAAGCCTACCGGCGAGAAATTGTGGCTGATATGAACCTCTATGGTGAACTGCACCGTTTTTTGCCGGCCTTGGCCTTCATCGAAGGGGCGAGAATTGCTGAGGTTCCTGTCAGCCATCATGCTCGCCAGTTTGGTCAGAGTAAATATGGCTTAGGGCGCACCTTTCGCGTTTTGATGGATCTGTTGACGGTGTTTTTCCTCAAGAAATTTCTTACCCGCCCCATGCACGTGTTTGGGGGGTTAGGGATTCTCTCTCTCGTCGCTGGTGTGGTCTTGGGAGGCTATTTAACGGGGCTGAAATTGATTACTGGGGCCAACATCGGCGATCGCCCCCTTCTTACCCTGGCCATCCTGCTAATTATTGCTGGGGTGCAATTGTTTAGCTTTGGCTTGTTGGGCGAATTGTTGATGCGGACTTACCACGAGTCTCAACATCGCCCCATCTATCGCATCCGAGAAATTCTCAGCCAGGGCACACCGAACCCCTCCGACGACAGGAGTACGGTTTCTACGAATTAGCACTCCCCCCATTAGAGTGCTAAGTTGAGGTGTTGAAGTTGCTAGTTGTTCAGAACATTCATGGCCAAAATTATCTCGTTTGATGAAAAATCACGGCGCTCCCTGGAGCGGGGCGTGAACGCCCTAGCTGATGCAGTGCGGATCACCCTCGGCCCCAAAGGCCGTAACGTGGTTCTCGAAAAAAAATTCGGTGCGCCCGATATCGTGAATGACGGGATCACCATCGCTAAAGATATTGAACTCGAAGATCCCCTGGAAAACGCCGGGGCTAAGTTAATCCGAGAAGTCGCCTCACAAACCAAGGATCTGGCTGGAGACGGAACCACCACCGCAACGGTTCTCGCTCAGGCCATGATTCGCGAGGGCTTGAAAAATGTCGCCGCTGGAGCCAATCCCGTTGCGCTCAGACGTGGCATTGAAAAATCTATTGCTAAACTGGTTGCTGAAGTTGCTGCTGTGGCGAAACCTGTTGAGGGTGCGGCGATCGAACAAGTGGCCACGGTCTCAGCGGGCAACGACACGGAAGTGGGCGAAATGATCGCCAAAGCGATGGATAAGGTCACTAAAGACGGCGTGATTACCGTTGAGGAATCCAAATCCTTAGCGACGGAACTTGATGTCGTCGAGGGGATGCAAATCGATCGCGGCTATCTCTCTCCCTACTTTGTCACTGATGCTGAGCGGCAAATTGTCGAGTATGACGGTGCGTATGTCCTGATTACCGACAAAAAAATTAGCTCGATTCAAGAGATTGTTGGTGTTTTAGAGAAAGTCTCCCAACAGTCGGCCTCGTTGCTGATTATTGCTGAAGATGTCGAAGGGGAAGCTTTGGCAACCTTGGTGGTGAACAAAGCTCGGGGTGTGCTGAATGTTGCGGCCATTAAGGCTCCCGGATTTGGCGATCGCCGCAAGCAGATGTTGCAAGACATCGCCACCCTCACCGGCGGCCAAGTTATTTCT
>CAZXWM010000055.1:4321-9173 GCA_964644215.1 uncultured Phormidium sp. | reverse complement strand
GTGGGCTTAAGCCTTGACAAAGTTACCCTTGATATGCTAGGCAAAGCTCGCAAGGTTAACCTGAGCAAAGACAACACCACCATCCTCTCAGAAGACGATCCTCGTCAGAAGTCCGACGTGCAAAAACGCATTGCTCAACTGCGTAAAGAACTCGACAGAACGGACTCGGATTACGACAGCGAGAAACTCCAAGAACGCATCGCCAAACTGGCCGGCGGTGTGGCGGTCATCAAAGTTGGCGCTGCCACGGAAACGGAACTGCGTAGCCGCAAACTCCGCATCGAAGATGCCCTCAACGCCACTAAATCGGCTGTCGACGAAGGCATCGTCCCCGGTGGTGGAACCACACTGATTCACTTGGCGAAAGTCCTCAGCGAGTTTAAATCGAGCCTCCACGACGAAGAACAACTCGGGGCGAGTATTGTCCTCAAAGCCCTGGAAGCTCCCTTATCCCAAATCGTGGACAACGCCGGTGGTGAAGGGGCTGTCGTAGTTGAGAAAGTCCGCGACAGTGAGTTTAACGTTGGCTACAACGCCATCAGCGGCAAGTACGAAGACTTGATCGCAGCCGGTATTATTGACCCGGCTAAAGTGGTGCGCTCGGCCCTGCAAAATGCCGGTTCGATTGCCGGTATGATCTTGACCACTGAAGCCCTCGTGGTTGAGCAACCCGAACCCGCTGGCGCTGAACCCGATATGGGCGGCATGGGCGGCATGGGCGGCATGGGCGGCATGGGCATGGGCGGCATGGGCATGGGCGGCATGGGCATGGGCGGTATGATGTAATCCCCATCCCTGGCCGGTTGGCTCATGACTAGCCCCCAGGGCCGCTCTTGTAACCCGACATTCAGCCCTACAATAGAGGGAGGCAGACCCCAACTGCCTCCCTTTTTTGCTTGGATCGGCTCGCCAACGCTTGGCAGTCGCATCCGAACTCGCTTACTGTGGACAGTAGCCCGGTCTCAGCTTTCCCTTGACCCTCCCTGACTCCCCCGGTTGCCCCTCGGCTACTCCATTCATCAGGGTTGCTCAGCTTAGAGCGCCCCGGTAGACCCAGTTGGCCTCGGCTGCCCAACGATATTCAAGCCGCCATGTACGTCCCCACGAATTTAGACCTATTTCAGTCGTTCTTGGCCGATAGTCCCATTGCTATGGCGATGGTGGACTCTCAGATGCGATATCTCTGTGTGAGCCGCCGTTGGTGTTGGCGACTTGGGGGTGAGGTCGAGTCCTTGCTGGGGCGATCGCACTACGACTTTTATCCCCACAATGCCAAACGCTGGCAGGCGATTCATCGCTACTGCTTAGAGGGCGATCGCAGCGGCCGTTGGCAAGACCTCCAATGTCGCCAGGCCGACGGCAGCACTTGCCCGATTACCTGGAACATCAGCCCCTGGAGAGATGCCCAAGGTCATATTGGTGGTCTGATTCTCCTCTGTGAGGATATCAGCAAACCGAAACGAGCGCTCCAGCAACTACGCCGACAACGGACTGCCTTAAGTCTTCATCTAACTAAGGTGCAAGGGGAGTTGGAAAAAGCCCGTCAGGAACGCGATCGCATCGACAATATCCGCAGCATGAGTCAAATCTCGATTAATCAAGCTGGAGATGCGGTTTTTTGGATTACCCGAGATGGCAAAATCTTTTACATCAATAATGCGGCCTGTCTCTCCCTCGGCTATGCTCGTGAACAGTTATTGACGATGACGATTCACGACATTAACCCCGATCTGCCCCCGGAAATTTGGCCCGACTATTGGGATCAGATTCGTGAGTTTGGCTCCTTTACCCTAGAATCGCGCCATCGCACCAAGGACGGCAAAGTGTTTCCCGTCGAAATTACGATCAACTCCTTGGTCTACAACAATCAAGAATATACCTGCACCTTTGCCCGCGATATCAGTGAGCGTAAACACGCTGAGGCGGAACTCTATCAAGCCACCCTAGCCGCTGAAGCGGCCAATGAAGCCAAAAGCTCGTTCTTGGCCAATATGAGCCACGAGTTACGCACCCCCCTCAATGCCATCATCGGCTATGGCGAAATCCTCCAAGAAGAAATTGAGGATATGGAACTTGAGGAAGACGAAATCATGACCGACCTCCAGAGTATCACCACGGCTGGCCGCCATTTATTGACCATTATTCAAGATATTCTCGACTTCTCGAAAATTGAAGCCGGGAAAATGGATCTCGATCCCCAGGTGTTTAATGTCTCGACGTTGGTGCAGGAGGTTGCTAGTACGGTGCAACCGCTGGTGGACAAAAATACGAATACGATTCGCGTTGATTCGAGTTTGAATGTCGGCACGATGGACGCTGATCAGACGAAAGTCCGACAAGTGCTGCTCAATTTACTCAGTAATGCCGCTAAGTTTACCCACCAAGGCACCATTGTTTTGACGGTGAATCGGCAAGAGTCACCTTTTAGTGTTATGTCGATGTCGGGTGAGGCTGAGGCTGAGGCTTACGAACAGCCGGGAACGCCTGAGGGGTCAATGTCGGCGACGGAACCGGGCTGGATTTGCTTCCGGGTCAGCGATACGGGCATTGGCATGACTCGCGAGCAGATTGAGCAGATCTTTCAGCCGTTCACGCAAGCGGATCAATCGACGACGAAAAAGTATGGGGGAACGGGACTCGGTTTGGCCATTAGTCGTCGCTTTTGTCAGATGATGGGGGGCGATATTACTGTTGATAGTGAAGCGGGGGTTGGCTCGACGTTTGTTGTGGATTTGCCGGCGGGCCAGGTGTCGGGGTCTCTGACAACGGCTCAGGAGGGCAAGCCTGTTAATATCAATCATCATCCTCGCCGAGCGACGGCTCCCGAAAGCGAGCCGAAGGATACGCCACTGTTGGAGGAAACGGCGGAGTTGTTAGGGTTACCGGAGTTTTCTAATGTTAGTTTGGAGGATTTCACGGACGAGGAGCGATCGTCGGCGGCGTTGGAGGAGTTGGATGATGGGTTTGGCGATCTCGCATCTGAGAATTGGTGGGATTGGGATCATGCTCCCCCGGCTGAGTCGGCGACGACGGCCTCGACTCCCCCTAGGTCAACGCCGCTGCGAGAGTCGTCGGGGTGGTCGGAAGCGCCTTGGGATGAGGAGCAGTGGGATGAGACGATGTTTGGGGATGATGGTCAGGAGCCTGAGACCCCTTTGGATGAGGAAACGGAGTTGGATTATTGGGAGTCGGAACCGTGACGGATTGGCAAGGGTTTTCTCTGGCTCGGGCTCGTCAAAGTTTGGCGCGATCGCTCGCTCGCAGTCGTCAGCCTCAACGGGGTGGGCGATCGCCTCGGGTGCAGTCGGGCCAGGAGCAGTTGGAGCTGAGTTTACAGAAGTTAGAGAGTGGCTTGATTCGCGTGGCGGTGTTTGGGGCTGTCAGTCGGGGCAAATCGGCGGTGTTGAATGCTCTGCTCGGAGAGCGGATCTTTGCCACGGGTCCCCTGAATGGGGTGACGCAATGGACACGCTCGGTGATGTGGCAGGTTCGATCGCCGACGGGAACGATGCGGGTGGAGTTGATTGATACCCCCGGTATTGATGAGATTGCTGGGGGGGAACGGGCGATTATGGCCATGGATGTGGCGAAGCAGGCGGATTTGATTCTGTTTGTGGTGGCCGGAGATTTGACGCAGACGGAGTATTTGGCGTTATGTCAGTTGTCTGAGTTGGGGAAATCTCTGTTGTTGGTGTTTAATAAGATGGATTTATATCCTCAGTTGGATCAGGCGCAGATTTTGGCTCAGTTGCGTCAGTTGAGCCGGGGGGAACGGCTCTCGTTTCGGCTCGATGAGATTGTTTGTGTGGCGGCTGAACCCAATCCGCGCCGGGTTCGCCATCAACGGGCTGATGGCCGGGTGGAGGAGGACTGGGAAACGCCAGAGCCGGATGTGAGGGCGTTGGAGCAGACGTTGCGATCGCTCCTGTTGTCTCAAGGGATGGCCTTGTTGGCCTTAAATGCCTTGCTGCAAGCACGAGAGGCCGAACGGGCGATCGCTCAGGCGACGGTAGAGACTCGTGGTGAGCAAGCTGAGCGCCTGATTCGCGATTTTGCGACCTATAAGGGGGCGATCGTCGCTTGTAATCCTCTGTTTGTACTCGATGTGATCGGCGGTACGGTGGCGGATTTACTCTTGGTTCGCAGTTTGGCTCGTCTCTATCATCTGCCCATGACCAGTCATGAGGCGGGTAAACTCTTGCGAACCATTTTTATCAGTGCTGGGGGACTCCTGCTCGGGGAAACCCTGGGTAATGCCCTGTTTGGTGGCGCGAAGCTGGGGCTACTGGCGGGGGGATTTCCCGGATTCTTGGGGATGGCCGTCAGTCAGGGGGCGATCGCCGCCTCGGGCAGTTATCTGGTTGGACAAGCGGCCAAAACCTATTTAGAGCAAGGCTGTACCTGGGGTGCAGCGGGGTCAGATACGGTGCTTCGTGAAATTTTAAGTCAATTGGAAGCCCAAGGCGATCGCCCGCCTAGGGTGTAAAATGACTCTACAGTTTCCTCAGAAAAGAAAAAACCGGGTCTATCCCGCTCCCGAGGGATAGACCCCGCGCACGCCCCCCAATGAGAGAGGAGAACACTGCCGGTTTAGAGGAGAACACTGAAACTTAGTATAGGTTTGTTGATAATCTTTGTCAACATCGATGCTAAACTAATTTCCAGACTGATAGATACAGAGAGATCGTTCCTATGACATCGAGCCCCGACTCAACTGCCATCAACTCCACCACCATTGCCCCGCGTCTCGGTCAATGGCTAGAAAACTATAACGAAGTG
Source organism: uncultured Phormidium sp. (assembly GCA_964644215.1). Classification (GTDB taxonomy): domain Bacteria; phylum Cyanobacteriota; class Cyanobacteriia; order Cyanobacteriales; family Geitlerinemataceae; genus Sodalinema. The sequence continues at coordinate 4,394 of CAZXWM010000055.1, read as the reverse complement.
GCCACCATCCTGCCGGTCCTCGCCGGCCTACTGGCCACGAGTCGCTTACGCCTACGGGGAGCCCAAGCCCTCT
>CAZXWM010000055.1:0-4311 GCA_964644215.1 uncultured Phormidium sp. | reverse complement strand
CGCCGCCCTCGTGCGCCAAGTGTTAGGGAACCTCAAACAACAAGGACAAACCCTCACCCCAGCCGCAGACTCAACCGAGGCCGCGACCCCCAACGGTCACAGTAGCCCCTCTTCTGAAAACGCTGAAAACCCCGAAGACTACACCATCGTTCATTCAGTCCCAGGGCGGATTCGGCTACGGATTCCCCGACTGCGAACCGATGCCATGTACGCCAAACGTCTGCAAGGACTCCTCGCTGAAGATACTCGGGTCAAATCAGCCCGCATCAACCGAGCCGCCGCCTCTCTGGCCATCCAATATGACGGTAGCGGGGTCTCTGAATTGGAATTGGGGTTAACCCTGCTGCAAGTTCTCGAACAAGCAGATTCCGCCAACCCAGCCGCCTCCCCCGCCTAGGGGTCACCTCTATTGCGACATCGAGCTTTCACGAATCCATGACTGATGCCACCGGTTCCATCACCTGTTCCATTGTCCATCGCAGCCCCGGCCGCCTACGGCTGCGTCTAACGGGCCTCAATCGCTCCAATCTCCTGGCCAACGCCGTCCAACAGTCCCTAGAGCAAACCAGCGGGATTCAACAAATCCGACTCAATCGGGCCGCCCAATGCTTAGTAGTCCGCTATCATCCCGATTGTCTCAGCCCAGGGCAGATTCTCGACCAGGTGACGGCCGTTGAGCGAGACCCGACGGCCTCCCCGCTCGCGCCCTCGGCCAATGCCATCTCCCCGGGCCAGTCGCCGCCCTCGTCCGAGAGTTTTAGCGCCTCGTTGACCCCATCCCTACTGGCGGCGGCCCTGGCTTGGCTCAGTGGTCGTCCTCGTTTGGCGGCCTTACGACCCCTGGCGTTGCTGTCGTTGCTGGTGGCGGTGTTTCCCACGGCGCAACGGGCCTGGGAGACGCTGCTGCAAGAGCGACGGCTCAATATCGATGGTTTGGATCTCTTGGCGTTGAGTTTGGGGGCTTGGCAAGGACGCTTGTTGACCCCAGCCTTGACCTTGACTCTCCATGAATTGGGGGACGGGATTCGTCAGCAGACGGCCCGCCGCACGGAGGTGCAAACGGCTGATTTACGGGATACGATTGGTCGTTTTGCTTGGCTGCAAGAGCCGGGAGAAGACTCGCCTCACCAAGTCGAGAGCGATCGCGTCCCCGTTGAGGCTCGGGTGATTGTCTATCCGGGGGAACAGATCCCCGTCGATGGAACGGTGTTGGCCGGGGAGGCTACGATTGACCAGCAAGGGCTAACGGGGGAAGCGATGCCGGTGGTGCGACGGCCGGGCGATCGCGTCTGGGCCTCGACGTTGGTGCGATCGGGTCAGTTGCAACTACGAGCGGAACGGGTCGGCTCCCAAACTCGGGCCGCGGCCAGTCTGGAACTGTTGCGCGAAGCGCCGGTTCAGGATACGCGCATGGCCAATTATGCGGCGAAGCTGGCGGACCGCTTAATTTGGCCCTCGTTACTCCTAGCGGGGATTACGCTGCTGACGAGCCGCAATCCGGCCCGAGCGGCGGCAATTCTGACGCTGGATTTTGTCACGGGAATCCGCGTCTCGATTCCCACGGCGTTTCTGGGCGCTCTCAATCACACGACTCGTCATGGCATTCTGGTTCGCAGTGGACGCACCTTGGAAGATTTGGCTCAAGTCGATACCCTGGTGTTTGATAAGACGGGGACTCTGACTCAGGGAACGATCGCCATCGCTGGGGTGCGAAGTCGGCCCGAAGGGTTGCCCGCTGAGCGAGTGTTGCAGTTGGCGGCGGCGGCGGAACAGCAATTGACCCATCCTTTGGCTGAGGCCTTGGTTCGCTACAGTCAGGAGCAAGGGCTATCGTTGCCGGTTCGTGATCATTGGTCTTATGACTTAGGGTTAGGGGTTGAGGCCGAGATTGAGGGTCAGCTGGTTTGGGTGGGGAGTCAACGGTTTTTGCAGGAGGCTGGGGTCGATTGGTGCGGTCAGCCTCAGGGGGGTGAGTTATTGAAGGGCCTAGAAGGGGAATCGCTGATTTATGTGGCTTGCGATCGCCGTTTTCAAGGGCTGATTCACTATACAGACCCCTTACGCCCGGAGAGCCAAGTGTTACTCGAGCGGCTGCAAACTCTCTATGGGATTGAGATCTATCTGTTGACGGGCGATCATCCGCGACGAGCGGCGGAGGTGGCGCAACAGTTGGGGATTCCCCCGGAACGAGTCCAGGCCGAGGCGTTCCCGGAAGATAAGGCCCGCATGGTGCGAGAACTGCATCGTAGTGGGCGTACGGTGGCGTTTGTGGGGGATGGGTTGAATGATTCGGTGGCCTTGGCCTATGCGGATGTGTCGGTGTCTTTTGCTCAAGGGTCGGAAATTGCTCGCGAGACGGCGGATGTGGTCTTGATGAATGATTGTTTGACGGATCTGTTGCAGGCGATCGCCATCTCTCGCCAAACTCGCTCTCTGATTGAGCAAAATATCGCTCTGGTGGTAGGACCGAATCTGGCGGCGTTGGGCCTGGCGACAACGGTGGGCCTCAATCCTTTGTTGGCCACGGCGATTCACAATGGCTCGGCGATCGCAGCGGGACTCAATAGTCTACGACCTCTGGTGGTTCATCAGTTGCATTGGGAGCCTCTCTCACAACAACAGGTTCCTGAGAATAGACTAGGGACAATAGACAAGGGACAATTGAGACTTTAGTTCTAATAAGTGACAGTTCGGTTGGGACAGTTTAAATCTTGCTTTTCTTGTCTTGTAAGAGTTTTAATACCATTTTTCAATAACGCTGCTATTGATGAAAACATCAAATTACCCCGTCTTATCGTTCCTACGCTCTGCGTGGGAACGGGAGTTGGGGCGCTCTGCAACCTGTGTTCGATGACTCGACGCAGAGCGTCCACCCGGTGCGTCCCTACGCAGAGCGTAGGAACGATGGAAAGGACTATCTGTAGCATGATTTTAGGAAAATGGTATAAAAAAAATAGTTGTCCTATTTCTTGTGTCTTAAAGTTGAATCCAGTCGGGATCAGATTGGCGTAGCGGTGTCAGGGTTTGTGGACTGACAACTGCAAATTATTCTCATTGAGGCAAAATGCTGTTACTCTGGAAACTGATGCTACAACAGGCTGGAATGCTCCAGAGCAGTCGCCTATGTCTTTAATCCACCTCGAAAAGTCCGTTCTCACCTTCCACTTTAAAGAAATTCTCGAAAGTGGGGATAATAGCCATCCTCTTACCTGGTTGGGGTTAGGGGTGTTGCTGTTCGGTTCACCCTTATTACCGCTGCTGAGTCAGTCTCGTTCAAGTCAGCCGACTCCGTCTGAGGGACGAGTTCAGGGGGAGATTCCCTTGTCTGAGTGGATTGCTCAGGCCCAACAACGCAGCCAGTTGACCACTCATTTGTCGTCAAGGAATTTGTCGCCAACGGACTCATCTACCCCGTTGCAGCAGATGAGCCGTATTTCTGGGAGTTAAGCGGACTCGGCTCCCTCGCTATTCGAGGAGCCGGAGTCAGAGCCACTGGGGGAGGGAGATAGAGCCGCCGGGGGGGTTCCGTGAGCTTCGGCGCGAGCTTCGGCGGCGATATCGGCGAAGATTTCTCCGGCTTCGGCGATCGCACCCCGCGTTTTCTCAAAGAAAATCACACCGGATTTGAGGGTTCCTCGCAATAGTGGTTTGGCGTAGGGTAAAACGATGGGAGTTACGACGACAGCAGCCGCTCCGATGGCGATCGCTTTGGTGTTGGGATCTCTGGCTAACTCGGCCACCCGTTCTCGGAGGCTGATGCCATTTCCCATGCCATTTTGATATCCCTGCATAATCAGATTCCTCGACTAAAGATTGCTCCAATGTCGGAGTAATTCTCCTTTATTTTACCTCAGTTCGCCGATTTAATTGAAACCGGGCTAAAAAACAGGATGATTTCCGAGTTGCTGGCGATTGTTTCGGGAGTTTTGACCGAGGTCTTAAAACTCCGGTTCCACGGGGACAATTTCGGTGTATTCAAACTCATTAGGACTACGACAAACGAGGGGATAGCGCACCCCAAAGCGTTCGATCGCATCCTCGTCGCAGTCGGGTTTCGGGGAGTTGTAACGTAAGACATATTCCCGGCCAATGCGATCGCTCATTTCCGTTTCCACCTCACCCCGCCATTGAGTTTTCGTCACCAACACCACCAACTGATTCGCCAACTGAGGAATCGACTTGGCCACCTGACGGCGATACATCTCATCAAGACTCCCAAACGGCGAATCCATCACCACCGGATAGGTACTACTATCCGGAGCCACCAACGCCTGACGTTGACTCCAACTGCGAACCCCGTCAATAATCCCA
>CAZXWM010000054.1:0-15177 GCA_964644215.1 uncultured Phormidium sp. | reverse complement strand
CGCCGGCGATTTGGGGACCGAGACGGAGGAGAGAACCGTTAGACTGCCGTTGAACTTGCACAGGAATTTGTTCGTTTAGGGATCTCGGGGGGATGGGGCGATCGCCCCTGCTAATACTAAGGTTAGATCGTCATCGGTGCGTTGGCTGAGACGGGGTGAGGTGAGGAAGCCCTGGAGTTGTTCGTTGGCCTGGTCTGATTCTAGGTCTTGGTTAATAAATTGGAATAAGGGGCTGAAAAACCCGTTGTGAGGGGTTCCTTCGGGCATTTGTAGGGCTAAACGCTGTAAGCCGTCGGAAAAGAGGGCGATTCCCTGGGCGGGTCGGGGCTGAAGAGAAATTTCGGCTTGAGCGATCGCTCCCTCGGAGGTGAGGAAGGTGGTTTGGTTGGCGTACTCTCCCTGTTGAGGCTGGGTGAGGGCCGTCAGAGTGCCGCTCTGGTCCATCATAACTGCCGCCCCATCGCCAACTTGAGCCACGGCCACCGCCGCTGGACTGGCAACGAGCAAAATCAGGGTACTGGCATAGTCTCGCGGCGGCAATCCGGCGGCTTCAGCTTGCTCAACGACGGCAGTTTTCGCTGTTTCTAGGGTTTGCCGTAATAGTGGCTCCCAGCTTAGGTCGGAGTCTTGCTCCTCCCTATCACAATTTTCTGTATTTGTCAAGTCTGGAAAGGTAAGATTTGCCAAATAGGCGATCGCCGCCTCGACCGCGCAATTAGCGCCATCGCGCGATCGCGCCGCCGAACCAGCCCCGTCAGCAACGGCCGCCAGCAAGAGTCCGTCATCACGAATTTTAGCGGCCCAAGCATCCTGACAGGGCTGCGATCGCTTCTGATGGCTGGTTCCACAAACAGAAGCCCCCAAAACACGCCAGTTCATAAGAAATTGTTGATAGAGAGAAGGTAAAAGGTAAAAGGCAAGAGGCAAGAGGCAAGAGGCAAGAGGGTAGGGGCGTACCTTTATGGTCGCCCTCTCCCGGCAAAAGGCAAGAAAGCTGTTCCCTGTTCCCTATTCCCTAAACCTCACCCCATCCCGGTGGTGGGAGAGGAACCTGATCATCGGGTTGAGAGTTGGAGACGCGCTGCATACTGGCCGAAAGCCAGACAAATAACTCGCGGAAGTCTAACCCTTTGAGTTTTAGGGGAGTGCGGGGGAAGATTTCCCCGAGACGTTCCATATTGGCGTTTTCGACGCCAACGGCGAAACAGGCCACACGCTTGTTGGTTTCATCATCCCGTAACCGGGCCATGGCCTCTTCAATGGCCCGTTTGGGTTCTCCTTGGGGTTCGCCGTCGGTGATGGTGAAAATCCAGGGACGATAGTAGGTGATGCCATTGTCGCGATATTGACGTTTGCGCTCGTCGAGTAAGTCTAGGGCTTTTTGCAGTCCCGTTCCCATACTGGTTAACCCCTGGGCCGTTAAGACGGGGGCCTCGAAGCGATCGGCGGTGACAAAATCTAAGACGACGTTCACCTTAGAGTCAAAGGACACAACGGCCACTTCTACCCGTTTGCGGGCCAGATCATCTTGATTGAGTTCATCTCGGAACGTTTCTAAGCCGTCATTGAGGGACTCGATGGGCAAACCGCCCATGGAACCCGAGGTATCGAGGAGTAGGATACAGGGACAGCGGGGTTCTGGGTTTTCGGCGAACTCAACCGCATCTTCGAGACGAATGGCATCGGACATAACGTTGGAGAATCCAAGAACGGTTAACACAATAACAAACCCAGAGGGGCGATCGCTCTCTAGCGGCCCAGTTTATTGGGAATCCCCTCACAGCCACCAGGGATAGTTTGGCGGGCCGTTTCGCCGCACCAGGCACAGCAATAATAGCGTTGTCCCTCCGAGAGTCGCTGGACATCGGTGAAATCTACATCTTCAACGACAGCCCCGGTATATTCGCCGGTTTCATAGTTGGGAAGGTCTTGACGGGTACGCGGGGTGGCGGTTTCAGGTTTCCCGTAGAACAGACGGGTTCCTTTGATATCTGCCCCAACGAGATTGGCTTGATAGAGAATGCAGCGGGTCATGTTAGCCATCACCAAGTCACAATAACTCAGATTGCTGCGGACGAGATTGGCATCACTGATATCAGTCCAGCGTAAATCGGTTTTCGATAAGTCTGTCGCGGCCAACATGACGCCGAGATCGATGACGCGGGTTCCATAGCGGCGATCTTCTGAGTAGCCTCCAGATCCATCTAGCATAGGCCGGCCGAGGCGGCGATCGCGTTGTAGGGGCGTTAGGAGGCGCGATTGAGACAAGAAGCGGAGAATTTTGGCTTTTCCGGTGGCATCGACACTACTAAGAATAGCGGCTGTTCGTCCGTCGGCGATCGCCCGTTCTTGGGGCCAATCTTCGAGTAAGCCCTCATCGTTAATCGTTAAGTCAGAAATGCCCTGAAAATAGGCATCAATGGTTTGTTGCTGAGTGATGCGGTTTTGCTGAATCGTTAAATCCCGCGAAATCACATATTGTTGCCAGGCTACATAGACGGCGAGGATGGCGATCGCAATTTGTCCCAAAGCGCCTACAATCTCCCCCAACGCCCCCACAGCATCCCAGTTAATGCGGATAGCGCGGGTTCCTTGCTGGTTGGAGGTACTCAGCACTAATAACCCCGTCACCGAGGCTAATAATCCCAACGTCGCGATGGCCAACTTGCGCCAGGGGTCAGGAATCACCTGTTGCCAGACATTGGACCAACTTGGCAAAATCAGGATGACCGAAACCACCAGAGTCAAAATCAACCCCCCCAGGGCTAACCAGACGCTATCAACCGCTAAGCCAACAATCGTCACCAAGATGGCGACGATGATCACAAAACTGGGGTAGCGTTTGAGGTAGGCGAGGGTGGCAGATTGGCTGGAGGCTTCGGCGGAGGCTGTTGAGGTTGATTGAAGCTCGCGAGATGAGTTTGCTGCTGTCAGTGGGGAGTTTCTCTTGCCATTGATGTTGCCATCTTCGTTGCCATTTAGGTTGCCATTGATATCGGAGGTTGGGGCCTGAGACTGGGGGTTTTCGCTCATCGGATCACAGAGATGGCAGTTAGAAGCTCAATCTAATAGACTAAACAGGTTTGAGGACAATAGTTGAGCAACATCCTAGCTGGTTTTGAGGCGGGAGAGGGAGATATCGAGGCTGTCGGATGGGTGGGAGGCGCGATTGAGGTCACGTCAACCCGACTAACCGGGATTAAACCCTCCGCTACAATGATTTTATCCTTGCTCGATGTCCCCTTGCTCAGAAAATGCGGTGACGAAAAATTTGGATCGCTACTATCACCTACTCGGACTTGAACCGGGTGCGTCAATCGAAGAGGTTAATCAGGCCTATAAGGATCTCGTGTTTATCTGGCATCCCGATCGCATTCCCGGTGATAATCGCCGCCTACAAGAGAAAGCGCAGGAAAAGCTCAAATCGATCAACGAGGCTCGCGATTCCTTGCGGGCCGCCCATCGGGAGGGTAGGACGTCCCGGCCGCCAACGTCTCGGCGATCGCACTCCCCAGCAACGCCGAAACCTCCGCCCCCTCCAAGTCGCCCCCCAAGTCGCCCTCCCCGCCGGCCCTCACGGGATCTCAGTCATGCGGATTTACGGGGCGCGAATTTCCGCGAAAAGGACCTCTCCGGGCGCAATATGGAGGGGGCGATTCTGGTGAATGCCAATCTTAGTGATGCGTTTATGCACCGAGTCAATTTGACGGGGGCGGATTTGTCGGGGGCGAATCTGTTTCGGGCCAATTTACTCGAAGCCGATCTTAGGTACGCGATTCTACGGGATACGAACTTGATTGGTGCGGATTTGAGTGGCGCGGATCTCAGTCATGCGGATTTACGAGGGGCTAAGGTAGGAACAAGTAATCGCTTGTTGGTGAAACTGACAGGAACTAAACTAACGGATGCCATTCTTCCTGATGGCTCGGTGTATCAATAGCTGAATATGGCAACGCTGAATCGACAACTGGCTCAAACTCTGGCGCGGGAGTTTTCGTTAACGCTCCATCATGTCTCGAATGCTCTCGAACTCTGGCTCGATGGGGCCACAATTCCCTTTATTGCTCGTTACCGCAAGGAACGCACGGGGGAAATGACGGAGGTGGTGTTACGGGAGTTGTTGGATCGCTACAGCTATTTGAGTGAGATCGAGGATCGCAAAACGACGATTTTAGAGGCCATCGCCGGCCAGGACAAACTCACGGATGAACTACGCCAAAAAATCCTCGCCTGTGATCAAAAAACCGATCTCGAAGATCTCTATCTCCCCTATCGCCCCAAACGTCGCACTCGGGCCACGATCGCCCGTGAACGGGGTTTAGAACCGTTGGCGGAGGCGATCGCCGCCCAGAATCAGCGCCAAGCATCCCGGTTCGATTTAGAGGCGGAAGCTGCCAAATTTGTCAACCCCGAGCAAGATGTGGAAACGGCGGCGGCGGCTCTCCAGGGAGCGGCGGATATTCTGGCCGAGGCGATCGCCGAAGATGCAGAAATTCGCGCTCAGTTACGTCAAACCCTCTTAGAACAAGGGAGTTTTGAGTCGCGCATTAAGAAAGACTTTCCCGAGGGAAGCACCAAGTATGAAACGTACCGCAAGTATCAGATTTCGATTCGTAAAATTGCTCCCCACAATCTCTTGGCCCTGTTGCGGGGGGAACGGGAGGGGGTTCTAGATCTTAAACTGACTCATGATGAGGAGCGGTTTATCGAGCAATTGCAGGCGCGTATTATCCAAACGGGCGATCGCCGACTCCGTCAGTTTTATCAGGATTTGATTCAAGATGCCTATAAACGGCTGTTGCAACCCTCGATTACCAATCGGGTGATTGGGGAAAAACGAGATTGGGCCGATGAAGCCTCGATTCAGACCTTTGAGGCCAATTTGCGGGCCTTGCTGTTGGCGGCTCCGGCGGGCCGCAAGGCAACTCTCGGCATTGACCCAGGCTTTCGTACCGGCTGCAAAGTGGCGGTTATTAGCGACTTAGGCAAGTTTTTGACCTACGAAACCATTTTCCCCCATCAGTCGGGTAAACGCCGCCAGGAAGCCGCGCAAACCCTAGGTAATTTGGTGGATACCTATGGTATTGAGTTGATTGCCATCGGCAATGGAACCGCCAGCCGTGAGACGGAACGGTTTGTCAAGGAGGTGTTACAGGGGATGAAGACTCCCCCCACCGCCTTGTTGGTGAATGAGTCGGGTGCATCGGTGTATTCGGCCAGTGAGGTGGCGATCGCCGAGTTCCCGGACTTGGATGTTACCATTCGTGGGGCCATCAGTATTGCGCGGCGTTTACAAGATCCTCTGGCGGAGTTGGTGAAGATTGACCCCAAATCCATTGGTGTGGGTCAATATCAGCATGATGTGAATCAAACCTTGCTGAAGAAGAAATTGGCGGAAACCGTGGAAAGTTGCGTTAACTATGTGGGAGTGGATCTCAATACGGCCTCAGCGGCGTTGTTAACCTCGGTGTCTGGGTTATCGAAGACGGTGGCCAATAATATCGTCGCCTATCGCGATGAACAGGGAGCTTTTCGCGATCGTCGTCAGTTGTTAAAGGTTCCCAAGTTGGGGCCGAAAGCCTTTGAATTATCGGCGGGATTTTTGCGGGTGCGCGATGGGGAAAACCCCTTAGATAATACAGCCGTGCATCCTGAACGCTATGGAGTCGTTAAGGCGATCGCTCAGGATTTGGGCCAGTCTCTGGGGAACCCGGAAGGGATTGCGGCGGGGATGCGATCGCGAGACTTAAACGCCTATGTCAGCGATGAGGTTGGGGAACCCACCCTACGAGACATTTTAGGGGAGTTGGAGAAGCCGGGACGCGATCCTCGGGATGAGTTTACCTATGCCAGTTTCAAGGACGGGGTAGAAACTTTGACTGATTTACAAGAAGGGATGATGTTAGAAGGCGTTGTCACCAATGTCGCCAATTTTGGCGCTTTTGTGGATGTGGGAGTGCATCAGGATGGCTTGGTGCATATTTCCCAGTTGGCGAATCGCTTTGTTCGTGACCCCAATGAGGTGGTTAAAGTCGGAGATGTGATCAAGGTGAAGGTGTTATCGGTGGATGAAAAATTGAAGCGAATTAGCTTGTCGATGAAGCAGGTTTAGGGGAGCCAGTCGGGGTTAAGAAGGGTCTCTAGGTCAGTGATTGGCTCTTCGGGAAAGGTGCTTCGGGGAAGTTGGGATATGTCGGCGGCGTTGTCTCGTCCGTCCTTGTGGCATTGATGATACAGGTCTCTGGCATATCCGTTTAAGCTGGGACTTTCGTTGAGTAAATCTCGAATTTGTCGCCGAAATTCTCGGATTTCTCGCCGCCAATGTCCTTGGTTTCTCTCTTGTTCGGCATCCCAGTATTTGAGTTTTAACAGATGTTCGATTAAGAGGATTAGTAGGCTTTTGAGTTTTCGTTTATCTCGACGAGCCAAGTCCGTGATTTCCTCAATTAGATTGTCTAAGTCTAGGGCGTTAAAGTCTCGGGTTTGCAGTTTTTGCCGGGTTTCGAGGAGCCAGAGTTGATAATCGCTTTCGTAAAGTTCGGGAGAGATGGGGGTTGAACGAGCCAGCATAGGAGAGATTGGATATGAAGAAAATTAGAGGGAGAAGACGAGGATTTAGGGGAGCCAGTCGGGGTTAAGAAGGGTCTCTAGGTCGGTGATTGGCTCTTCGGGAAAGGTGTTTAGAGGACGTTGAGAAATTTTGGCGGCCAGTTGTCGGCCGTCACGGTAACATGAGTGGTAAATCTCATCTAAGTAGGGTCTTAGGCTGGGGCTTTCTTTGAGATAATCTTGAATTTGTTGGCGAAAGTTAAGGATTTCTCGTTGCCAATGCCCTTGATTTTTTAATTGCTCTGCGTCCCAGTATTTGAGTTTTAGGAGATGTTCAATTAAGTGTTTTAAGAGGCTTTTGATTGCACGTTTATCTCGACGAGCCAAGTCCGTGATTTCTTCAATTAGATTGTCTAAGTCTAGGGCATTAAAGTCTCGGGTTAGCAGTTTTTGCCGGGTTTCGAGGAGCCAGAGTTGATAATCGCTCTCGTAAAGTTCGGGAGAGATGGGGGTTGAACGAGCCAGCATAGGAGATCTGTGGTCTGGGACGGTTAAGTGTTGGCGGTTGGCTTGAGGGGAGGGTCTTCAGGCATTAGGTTAGCATTTTTGTTAGACTGACTGAGGTTTGAACATGACCTCCTAGAGAGGATTTAGAGATTTGTTTCGCGCTTTGTTGGGGAGTTGGATGAGCGATCGCCATGCAGGTTGATATTGCAATTGTCGGTGCTGGATTAGCTGGTTTGACGGCGGCGTTACCGTTGCAGGCGGCGGGATATTCGCTGCTAATTCTGGAGAAGTCTCGCGGCTTGGGGGGACGGTTGGCCTCGTATCGTCTTAATGGTGCTCGTTGCGATCGCGGGGTTCGCTACTTAACTGATGAGGGACGTTTATTGTCGGGGTTGGTGCGATCGCTGAGTGAGCGTCAGGTGCTTGAACCCTGGATTGAAGCCAGTCACATCTATCGATCTGAGGGGTTGGTTCAGAAGTCTCCCCAAACTCACTATATTGCCCCGGAGGGAATGAGTCAGATTGCTAAGGCGTTGGGACAAGATTTGACGGTTTGGTTTCGTCGCCGGGTTAGGGCGATCGCGCCCCAATCCCAAGCCTGGCGGTTGGATTTAGAGGCGGTGCTGGCGGGTTCCGATGCACCGTTAGAGGTGACGGCGAGAGCCGTGATTTTGGCAATTCCCGCCCCGCAAGCGGTGACGATTTTAGAAACGCTGCCGGGAATGAATGCTGATGTCATGACTCGGCTACAAGCAGTTACCTATGACCCTTGTCTAACGCTTCTGGCTCACTATTCTAGGGATAGGGTTCCGGCTGAGATTCCCTGGCGTTCGGTTGAGTTTCCCGGTGATCCTGACTTGTCTTGGCTGGGACTTGATAGTAGTAAAGGGGAGTCCTCATCAGCGAGGAGCGATCGCCCGTTGGTGGTGATGAACAGTAGTGCTGAGTTGGCGCGATCGCATCTGGATGACAAAGACTTAACCCCAGTGATTGAGCATTTGCTCAGCCAAGGGGCTGCCCGCCTGGGGGATTGGTTGCAAACCCCTGAACATCGCCATCTCCACCGTTGGCGTTATGGGTTTCCGGCTCAAGTCTGGCCGCAAGATACTGTTGTTCTTGACGGTTCATTTCCCCTCGTCTGTTGTGGCGATTGGTGTGGTTCTCGTCAGGTGGAAACGGCGTTGCGATCGGGGTTAGCCGCCGCCAGTAGCGTCAATCATCAACTAGAACATCGTAGTTTAACTCCTATCTCCCAACTCTGGCAGGCGCAGGGGTGAACAGCAAAACCGTCATCAAGTTTCTGGCGTATCCCTCCATAGTCTTCCCCGTCGCCTCTAGGCTGAACGGTACTATTCCGCAAACTCCAGTGGAGAACCGGAGTATAATGGACTCGTTTGAGGAACCCGATCCCTCAACAGGCTGTTCTTGAGGTTTAACGCGTCGACTGTGGAACTTTCTTGCAAAAGCGAATACGCCCTGCTGGCCTTAATTGAGTTAGCGGTACACCATAGTAAAGGAGAACCCCTACAAATTCGGCAAATTGCCGCTCAACAGGGGATTCCCGATCGCTATCTCGAACAACTGCTGGCGACCTTGCGGCGAGGGGGATTGGTGCGATCGCAGCGAGGGGCAAAAGGGGGCTATCACCTAGCCCGAGAGCCGTGGAATATCAGCTTGCTCGATGCGCTCGAATGTATCGAGGGGAGCAATGAACATAGTACCACCGCTCAAGATACAGTCCCCACCGTCGAGAGTGGAATTATTAAAGACATTTGGTCCGAAGCCAAAGATGCGGCTGAAGGCGTGTTAAAAAAATATACGCTTCAAGACTTGCGAGAACAGCGGGATGCGCGATCGCAACTCAATATCATGTACTACATTTAAGTTTCGACGCAGATGCGGCCGAGACCGTCAACCGTCGGGGTTTGGTCAACTTGTCTGAACCCCTAATCCACGTTAACTCCTAGAGGATTATTCCCGATGAAAATTGCCAACAATATCACAGAACTGGTGGGTCATACTCCCTTGGTTCAACTCAATCGTATCCCTGAGGCTGAAGGCTGTGTGGCCCAAATTGTCATGAAACTCGAAGGGATGAACCCGGCGGCCTCCGTCAAAGACCGCATTGGGGTGAATATGATCAATGCGGCTGAGCGCGAGGGGCAAATTAGCCCTGGTGAGACGATTCTGGTTGAACCCACCTCTGGGAATACTGGAATTGCTTTAGCGATGGTAGCGGCGGCCCGAGGCTATAAACTGATTCTAACGATGCCCGATACGATGAGTATGGAACGTCGGGCTATGTTGCGGGCCTTTGGGGCGCAGTTGGAACTGACTCCTGGTGCGCAAGGGATGCGCGGTGCGATTTCCCGAGCCTCGGAACTGGTAGAAACAACGGATAATGCCTATATGTTGCAGCAGTTCCAAAATCCGGCCAACCCGGAAATTCACCGCAAAACCACCGCTGAAGAAATTTGGCAAGATACCGATGGCCATGTGGATATTTTGATCTCAGGTGTGGGAACTGGGGGGACGATTACGGGAATTGCTCAGAATCTCAAACAGCGTAAACCTCAGTTTCAGGCGATCGCCGTTGAACCCTGCAATAGTCCCATCCTTTCGGGAGGAAATCCCGGTTCTCACAAAATCCAGGGAATTGGGGCCGGATTTGTGCCGGAGGTTTTGGATACCTCGTTGATTGATGAGGTGGTGACGGTGACGGATGATGAGGCGATCGCCTATGGCCGACGTTTGGCGGCTGAGGAAGGCTTACTGTCGGGGATTTCCTCGGGTGCAGCTCTGGCGGCGGCGATTCGGGTTGGTCAACGCCCGGAAAATAACGGTAAACTCATCGTGGTCATTCAACCGAGTTTTGGGGAGCGCTACCTGAGTACACCCCTGTTCCAAGATCCTCAGTTAACGATGGAAGCGGTGTTGACCTAACTGTTTCTTCTGTCTTCTCATGGGTGAGCCGAATTACTACCAAACTCTGCGTGTTGATGCAGCGGCGACGCAAGCCGAGGTGAAACGGGCCTATCGACGGCTGGTGAAGGAATTTCACCCCGATCGCAATCCCGATGCTCAGGCTCGTGAGGAGATGGTTCGCATTAATGCGGCTTATGAAGTTCTCGGCGATCGCACGGCTCGTCAGTCCTATGATCGCCGTCAGTGGGGGACGGTTGGCGGCGGATCTCAGCCGGGCCGCCATCGTCAATCCCGCTCAAGTCGTACTTCATCGGCTCATCAGACGGCTACGGCTGATGAGCGGATTTACTGTTGGCTGACTCAGGTTTATCATCCTCTCAATCTCGAAGTCGATCGCATTATCGATGCGCTCGATGAGCAAATTGATGAGTTGTCGGCTGATCCCTTTGATGATGAGCTGATGGAGAACTTTGTCGACTATATCCGCTCCTGTCAGGTGTTCTTGCAACGAGCTGAGTCGGCGTTTGAGTCCCAGCGGAACCCTTCTGTCTTGGCCGGAGTGGCGGCGGATCTCTATCACTGTCTCAATCAGTTGGCTGATGGGATTGAAGAGTTGGAGTATTTCAGTCTCAATTATGATGATCATCATTTGCATGTGGGACAGGAGCTATTCCGCATTGCACGGGGGTTACAGCTCGATGCTTGCGATCGCATCCAACCGATCATCTAAAGAAATTTAAGTTTTTTGTAAATTTCTTGCAATTTTTCTTTACATTGTGTTACAGTAGGCTTAACGCAAACGAAACACAAGACCTTAAATTTTATGACATCTCGCGGATATACAAACGAAGAAGGCGGCTTGATGAATAATTTTGCCGTTGAGCCTAAAATTTATGTGGATGAGAAACAACAGTTTGGCTTTAATAAGTATGCCGAACAACTCAACGGTCGTTTGGCAATGATTGGCTTTATTAGTGCCATTATTTTAGAATTGACCACCGGTTATGGTGTGGTGGGTTTCTTGACCCATCTCTAAATGCTCAAAACAAGTGATGGCTTGTGATAAATTACTCACAAAAAAGGGGCGTTCCTTAACTTGGGAACGCCCCTTTTTTTAGTTTGAGTTTACAACAAACAGGAGATTTAAGCGAATTTTAGTCAGAACAAATAAGACGTTTGTTGCTATAAAACCTCTTGTTATGGTTGTGTTTTATGGTTGTTTCTCGTCCAAGTTATACTGTCAGATTTTAGTCAATTTTTACGTCTCAGACGTGGGGAGACTGACTCCTTTAGGAAATTTTGCCCCTTGTAAATCAGCGTGATCGAGGACAGTTCCGGTGAGATCAGCCCCCTCTAAATTGGCATTTTGTAGAATGGCGTAGCTGAGATCGGCGTAACTGAGATCGGCCCCTCGGAGATCGGCTCCCGTCAAATCTGTGGGTACAATTCCCGGTTCCGTGGCCAAATTAGCACGAGTGAGAATTGCGCCTTGGAGATCGGCATGATGAAGTTGAGCCTGACAGAGTTGAGCGTAGCTCAAATCGGCCTGACAGAGAATTGCACCATCGAGATTGGTGCGCTGATCAGAGGTTGAGCGTAAATCTGCAGAAATGAGCTGCGATCGCCGCAAATTGGCGCGACTCAAGTTGGCGCCACAGAGCATGGCTTTGAGAAAATTGCTGTCTTCGAGAGTGGCCTGAGCTAGACGAGCCGCACTCAAGTCGGCATCACGGAAGATCGCCCCCGACAAGTCTGTATCCGTAAAATCCGTTCCCCAGAGAATGGCCTCACTGAGATTGGCGCGGCGAAACTGACAGCGTTGGAAATAACTGCGGCCTAAACGAGCTTGGCGGAAATCGGCGCGATCAAAGCTGGCCTGATTGAGTTGAGCGCTGAGAAGTTCACATTCTCGGAGTTCAATCTGATCGAAGCGGCGATCGCCTCGATTATAGCGTTGTAAGAGTTCATCAACGTCCATTCTACACCTCAGTAATAATCGAATACTTAGTTTAAAGGGAATCCTGGGGCGATCGCCAGCACTGCGGAGGTGCGGGCCTGGGGGCTGAGCGGGGTCAGAATCAACGGTGTTTCATTGATTCTCTCAATTTATCATGGGGTTGAGATGCGATCGCGTCGGTTTTAAGGTAATGTCTTGGTGAAGTCCTCGGCCATTGAGAGCCAAGAAACTCAACGGAGCGAGCCGTCGCCGGATTCTCGATAGCCTTGTGATGCCAAAGGAGTGAACGAGCATGTTGAATCTACTGTCTGCGATCGGACTAGCCGGCTTGTGTTTTGTGGCCTGGCTAGGTTCAGAAGATCGACGGATTGTGTCTTGGAAGACAATTTTCTGGGGCATCGGCTTACAACTGGTTGTGGGTGGCATCGTTTTTGGCATCGGTAGTGATGTCGTGGTTTGGATTAACGACCTGTTGAATGTTTTACTCGATGCGTCAGAAGCTGGGGCCAGATTTCTCTTTGGCGGGGGGAGTTCTCACTTTGTCCCCGATCCAAATCGCAGTCCGGGGCCAGGGGTTGCCGGACGCTGGTTAGTGCGGACGTTAGGCGATCCGTATGTTAACGTTCCGGGCGATCGCCTCGGCCCGGATAATCTCAATCCAGGGTTTATCCTGGCCTTCCGGTCTTTACCACAGGTCATTTTCTTCTCGGGGCTAGTGAGCCTACTCTACCGCCTGAATATCATCCAGCCGATTATTAAGGTGTTCGCCAAAATCTTCCAGAAGACGATGAGAATCAGTGGGGCCGAATCCCTGGCTGGGGCGGCTAATATCTTTGTGGGCATTGAGTCGGCGATCGCCATCAAACCCTTTCTGCCGAATATGAGCCGCAGCGAACTCTGTGCCATTTTAGCGAGTTGCTTTGGCTCGATCGCCTCATCGGTTCTGGCACTCTACGCTGGGCTGCTGCGTCCGACGTTTCCCACCATCACGGGGCATTTGGTTTCTGCCTCAATTATGACGATTCCCGCCTGTTTCGTCCTCTCGAAACTGCTGGTTCCTGAAACGACCGTTCCGGAAACCTTTGGCCAGATCCCCGAAGAAAAGGAAGACCCAAATAAAGAAAAACCCAATCCCGTCGATAGTTTAATTACTGGTGCCTTAGACGGGGTGAAAATGGCGGTCGGCATTGCGGCGGTGATTATTGGGATCTTAGGACTCGTTGCCCTAGTCAACGAGTTTTTTAACTTTCTGACCCAGCTTCCGGGAGTCTTTGGCGATGTCTTTGCCGTCATTACCCTCGAGAACCTCTTGGGTGCTATCTTTTTACCGCTAACCTTCCTGACGGGGATTTCTCTGCCGATTCCTTTTACCGATACCTTTGAGGAGAATTGGCAAGTTCTTTGGGAGTCTTCGGTGATTATCGGACGACGACTGTTTGAAACCAACATCCCGCCTTATATTTCTCTGGCCCAATTAGCGAGAGCTGGGGTTCTGACGCCTCGGGCCTTGCTGATTGTCAGTTACGTTCTGTGTGGCTTCACTCACTTTGCCTCCTACGGTATTTTTGTGGGGGGATTGGCTAACTTGGTTCCCTCGCGACGGTCGGATATTTCGGCTTTGGGGTTCAAAGCTTTGTGGGCCGCGACCTTGGCGACGTTGATGACTGGCTGTATTGCGGGACTGTTCTTTACGGGGAATGCGGACTCCATTCTGGGCATCCCCACTCCCTAATCTCCTAGTCCTGATTCACTCCCTTGTTGTTTACCTGTCAGTTTTCATGCTTAAGATGTCTATGAAAGGCTATGCTTGGTTTCTCGGTTTGGGATTATCCGTTGCTTTATCTATTGGCCTGATGGGACATTGGCCTCTGTGGGGGATGGCTCAAGCTGGAGTCACGGCGGAGCTGACTCCAGCTCAAGAGGGTTCCGGGAACCCTTTACCCGAACCACCGGCGGTTCCTCAAACCTCTCCTGTGCCAACGTCACTGGAGGAGGATGAGGGGCGGTTATCTACGGAACCGGCTGAGTTTCGCTTAGAGGCGTTACCTGTGCTGCCAGATGTGGATACGAGCCATTTAAGCCTGAGTGAAAATCTCTATCGGGAACCGGGCCAGTTTCAGGTGGGGGTGTTGCAAGACTATCAACCGTCGAGCAATGCTGGGGTGGTGATTATTGAGTCGCCCACGGGGGAGTTAGCTTATACGGTGCAAGTTCAGCGACGAGCGAATGACCGCCCACTGATTGATGATGAGTTGGCCCAGATTGCGATCGACCGACTGCAACGGGGGGAAGGGTTCCGTTTGGGGGATGTGCGGGCTATTGATACGGGGGTGGTGATTGTGAACTGGATGGGGGTTCTGGGAACGACGCCGCTTTCAGGACGGGTGTTTTTGCGACAAGTGGACTCGCAGGTGTTGATGTTGGTGGTATCGGCAACCCAGGAGGAGGCGGAGCAACTTGATGCGGTGGTGGCTTTGGTCTCGAATACGTTGCAACCGGATAGTTGAGGAGGATAGTTGAGTATGAGTGATAATCAGGGCGATCGCCGCCAGTTTGCGACGGCAACTCAGCGCAATCGAGAGCCAATTTTGCAGGTACTCACTCGGGTTTTGCCGCCTGATGGCACGGTGTTGGAGGTGGCCAGTGGGACGGGGGAACATGGGGCGTTTTTTGCGCCTCGGTTAGCGCCTCGGTTGTGGTTGCCGTCAGATCCCAATCCGTTGGCGGTTGAGAGTATTGAGTCTTGGCGACGGTATACGGGGAGCGATCGCCTGTTGGAACCGTTATGTCTCGATGTGCGTGAGCCACAATGGACGGTGGAACGGATGCCACTGCCCCAGTTTCCCGAACAGTTACAGGAACGGCCGATTCGAGCTTTGGTTTGTATCAATATGATTCATATTTCCCCTTGGCAGGCTTGTTTGGGGCTGTTGGCGGGGGCGGAACGATTGCTGCCGCCTGGGGGGGTTCTCTATTTATATGGCCCCTATAAGGAAGGTGGACGGCATACGTCGCTGAGTAATGAGGGGTTTGATTTGATGTTGCGCGATCGCGATTCGAGTTGGGGTGTCCGGGATCAGGAGGCGGTGATTGCGGCGGCGGCGGAACGGGGGTTGCGATTTCGGGAGATGGTGGAGATGCCGGCGAATAATCGCTCGTTGGTGTTTGGGCGGTAGGGGAATAGGGAATAGGCAAGAGGCAAGAGGCAAGAGGCAAGAGGGTAGGGGCGTACCCTTGTG
>CAZXWM010000053.1:2538-15202 GCA_964644215.1 uncultured Phormidium sp. | reverse complement strand
CTTACGCACTGGGGTTCCGGTCATTTCCTCCAAACACAACCCTTGCGCACAGACTTGTAAATCATCGTTCTCCCAAGGATTCTGCTTTCCCCGCTTATACTCCACGGGATACAACTCCCCCTTCTCGGACTCCACTAAATCCGCTTTTCCCACCAAGCCATAGCGTTGGGAACTCAACCAAATGCCACGAACTTGCCAGGCTTCTTCTCGAAATCCCTCACCGACGGTATGGATGCGTTGATGGCCAGTGGTTCCTTCCACGGTATAAACATTGTCCACAAACTCCCCAGCGCAAAACATACGCCAACAGCGATGGGGACAATAGGCATAGTGATTTAAAGCTGCAATCGGAATTTCTAACATCATGACCTCCGAGGTGAATGTGCCAGGGCCATGCCCATTCCCATAGTGGTTTTGCGACCAATTCCACAGTAGAGGGCATACTGACTCAGGGTATTTAACGCTTTAATGGTGGTAGGTTCTACATCTCCTAAAATGCGAAAGTCAATGCGACCCACTGCCCCAATAAATTTGCTGGATTTTCCTTTTTTACGAAAATCAAAGTCGAGAATCTCGGTGCGAATATCGAAGTAGGAGGGGAAAATACTCTCCGTGGCAAAGCCTGTTAACTCAATGCCGCTATACTTTTTCCAGGAATTATGTAAACTACGAAATACTGAATCTGGTGTCGGTAAAGCACTATCATATTTTTGTTGCCGAAATGCTACCGGAGTCGCTAACTGAAACCGCAGTCGGCGATTAGAATCAGATGCGGTTTCGTAGAGTTCTTCATAGGAACAGGCATTGGCCCAGGGTTGCGTTGATTGGGGAGTTCCTAGGATACTGGTAATATGCAAATTTGCCGCCCCCAAATGCCAGGGTTGACGAGGATTGAGATTGAGCCATAATTGACTCAATCGTCCAAAAAGTTGCTCATCGAGGAGGGAAACACGCCACCAGCAGGGAGTTTGTGCTGGAATGGGACGCTGATATTGTGCTTTGAGAATATCTGGGATTTGAGGGGGAACGTCACGACGAGTGGGAGGCATTTTTTGCAGGGGAGAACTGGTAAAGGCTTTGGTTGTTTTTTGTTCATGGAGAGTTGTGGCTAAGTCTGGATCAACGGCGTTGACGGCGGTGATAAAGAGGGCGTTGAGATGTCGTCCGGTGGCATAATCTGGGGGGATTAGGGTTTCGGGGACGAAATTGAAGACAAGACTATAAGGCATGGGTTAAATACACCAAAATTCTTCGTTATCGGGACATTTTAAGGCAAAGCCGGCGGCGGCGATCGCCAAAATGCCATCTAAACTCGGGAAAAAGCAATAGGTTGCTGTGTCTCCCCAAACATCTTCAATGGTAATAGGGTATGAGGTTAATCCCTGTTTTTGCAGTTTACAAATTGCCCAACGATTGCGACGATTTTCTTTGACAATTACTCCTGGCATTAAGGGGGGAGTTAGGTCAGATAATAGGGCTGTAGGACGGATATTGTCCCCAATCATTCGGGTGATTTGGCAGTTGGCGAAGGCGGAAAGTTTGGCGAGTTGTGTATTACTGAAGTTCTCCAAATTCTCAACTTGTAATTGAAATTTAAGTTGATAGGTTTGCTGGGCGCGTTTAGTAAGGACGATGCGATCGCCGTCACGTTCAAACTCATAAAACCGCAATAAATGCAAGGGGTCTAACTGGGTTTCTCCACAACTATCCATCAGAAATCCTTGAGGGTCTTCAATAGTAACATTAGGCAAAAGACTATCTCTAAATCGAAAGAGGGGGGCGTAGCTGGTTTTCAAAAGGATGGCATGGTCTTTGAGTTTCGCGAGCGCCTTTTGGGAGTTGAGAATGGTTGATTCTAAGGTCTCCAATGACTGATTACCCTGCTGAAGATCTTCCCAATCTTCTGAATAGTAAGTTTTGAGGAAATTCTTGACTAAATTATGACCTCCTTTGATGTATCTCCAATCTTTATCAAGTTTACCAATCTCTTTTTGGGCGATATTTTCTGCCCCTTGCAAGATTTTCATCCGCTGACGATAATAGTGCCAATCGCGGTTTCCACCTAATACTTGTTGTAGGGTTTGATAGAGGAGAACAACTAAATCAGAACCGGGTGTTTTGTCTAAACTACTTTCGAGTTCCAACAGAGGACGAGCAATTTCTAAAAATGCCTCAGAACGCCAATACATATCGAGAAATGGGCGCTGTAAACAGTCCAACAGTTCGAGGATTTTGGCAAGCTGTTCTCGCCCAGTAATGGGGGCTGACTCCTGTAATCCGTCCTGCCAAGCTTCTTCCGGTAAATAGGCGATCGCCTCTGAAGGAATATCAGTTTTAAGTTTCCCTAAAACTCGCCCAACTCGACCCAATCGTTGCCAAAAGGAAAAGCGATCGCGCGCCGAAAAAATAAGCCAATCGAGGTTTTGGCGATCGCCCTCAATCTCCCGTTCAAAATTAAAGCCAACATCTACAGTACTGGTGGCTAAAATCACCGGTTTCTGGGCCTGATCATGACGCATATTTTTGGGAGTATCTCCCGTAATTCGTCCACAATCCTCCTGATACCCTCGCGCTGTCAATCCGTCATTAATACGGTTTAGGGTATCTTTAGAATCCAAGATTACCGCCCCCTGTTGCTGAGGCAAGTGTTGACGGCGATCGCATACCTGTTGAACCACCGTTTGAATCATTTCCTCCTTCTCTAAATAGGGACGAATCTGCAATACCACAGTAGTTTGAGATGCCACAAATGACCCCGCTTCACCCTGTCCATCGACCCGATACACCCGAACTCCTGACTGCTGCAAAACCTTCAAAGCCTCATCACAAGCGGGTTCCGGTGTTGCCGTTAGCAAAACGACTTTGCGGTTATTTTGGAAGTAGCCAAATACTTGAGATACCACCAAATAAAACAATAAACTCACCAACTGTTTAGCATCATAGAGATGAAACTCATCAAAAATCACCGTGGCAAAACTGCTATAAAAAACACTGGCAAGATTGCTGCGATCGAGGGGATTGTACTGAAAAAATGCCGCGTAGTAGAAAATATCAGGATTGGTGATCAACAACAGCGGCCGACCCCCACCACATTCAGGAAACAAAATCGAGGGTTCTCGCAAGACATTGTAGAGTTTTTCCCCCGATCGTTTTCCCACACGGTCATCCCGCCAACGACGAATCTGTTCAGCGGAAGCCGCTTTCACCACATGGGGTAATCCCGCTGCCGCTACAAACGCTTCAGCAGCGGCTGTTTGTTGGTCAATGAGGGCATTGGTGGGGGCAACATAAACCACATTGCCCTGAGGATTTTCTAAAATGACACTGAACCCAGCCTTGGTTTTTCCGGTTCCTGTGGGGGCTAAGTCCAACAACAGATCATGGGTTTTAGCGGCCTCATACAGATTCTGTTGATGCTGCAAAACCTTGCCCCCAAAGGCCCGTTTTAAGGCTTCAGGAAATCCAGCATCAGTTCCCACCGCAATTTGGGCGGGTTCGAGGGTGACATTAAGGGGTTTCATGAGAATTTCCTCCACAAAAGGCTAAATCAGCCGGACAAATCCAGTCCCCCACCTGCCAAGCCGGCCCGCGAAATTGCAGATGTTTGAGTAGGGGGGCCGGCGGAATCGACATCACATCAAACCGTAAGAGATCGAGATATCTGGGTAAGTCCGCTGAACTGAGATAGGTGTTACAGCAGTAGGTGTCCGTTGGTAGAACTTGGACGGGTAAGGGTTGACTGATATTCAGGCGAACTTTACTCATAAACTTACCCACTCGGATGTATTCAGGTAACTCAACCTCGCCAAAAACCAAGGTTTGAAAGCGATTCCCCCGTTCCAGCATTCGCAAGCGCCCGGTTTGGGGAAAATTACTGGGACGATAGGTGTTGGGCTTTTTCCCCGTCCGTTTCAGGGGAAGGTCTTCTCGGGCCGTGGCGACTCGGTTGTTGGTCATGGCATACCAGTAGGAGTCGGAGAGGGCGTTAAACCGTTCAAAGCGGAAGCTGGGGCGATCGCCCAGAGGCCAGGCGGGCAAGACATACTGGTGTCCGTTGAGGGGGGTTAAATCCTCGATATAGCGGGGTCGTCCCGTGTCTTTGCCCTGGAGGCGATAGGGCGATCGCGCCCAACCGAGGGCATAGGCGAGGGCGGTGTTGCCGATTACCCCTTCGGTGTAGTAGGTGTCCGAGAGTTCCCGCGAGGCAAAAAAGATGGGTTCGGCACACCAAAGTTCCACTAGCCGCGCTTGAGAAAAGGGGCTTGGGGGGGGATTGGCGGCATTAGATGGGGTCATGATTGAAGAATCCTCCTAGGATGATTAACGTCCTTATTTGTTATCTTTTTTGTTGTTGGCCTTGGCTTTGGCTTTGATTTGACGATAGGGTTCGTAGGACTCATCCAGGCGCTTGAGGAAGTTGGCTTGTTCTTCTAATGACCAATGGCGATCGATATCCTCAATCAAGTTATTGAGTTCTTCCGAGGAGAGTTTCATAGAAATACCGCGTTTCTGAGTCCAAGTGTTGAGAATTGTCTCGGTCGCCTGAGTTAAAATCTTGCTATCCAAGGGATGTTCTAGGGTGACGTTTTCTGCAACGAGACGGTCATAGACACCTTGCACAAGTTCCAGGGAACTGGGGAGTTCCACCATACCGCCAAAGACCCCTACAATTTGGTTGTCCATCCGTCCCACGCGGCTAGAGACGGCGCCGTAGCGAGTGGTGAGGAGAAGATTTCCTAGGGCATAGCGCAACTCATCAGCGGTGACATCTTTTAGGGTCAAAATGTCGAGAAAGTGGGTTCCAGGCTTGATATATTCACTGGTGTTGAGGGCGGTGGAGGCTTTATCTTGTTCATTGCGCATGGTTCCATTTTCAAAAATGGCGTTAATGGTGCGATCGCCCACTAAGTCTGTCGCCGGTAAAACCGTAAAGGCATCCTCCGTCCACACTCGACTTTTTTGCGCTCCTTCACCGCCAGCAGCAAAACCATAGAGGAAACAATCGATACACAATTCACAGGGGGCATTGGTATTTAGAGAACAAATTGTGCCTGCTTTGGGCGCAATTTTAAGCAAATCATGATTGCGCAAAAACTCCCGTCCCCGCCGCCGTTCTGGGGCAACTTGTTTACGCTTGGTCATCAATAAGCGCGGAATAGATGTGGTATCTTCTAAACCCGCTTGAACATACTCACTACACATGGGTTCCCCGGTGCCTTCGGTGCGGAAAATGGTCTCAGATTTGGTGGTTCGCAAGACTACAACGCCGATGGTTCGTCCTTTGGGGAAGTTCTCGTACTCTTGAGCTAGAAATGGGGTTAAACGTTCGATAGACATGATGAAAGTTCCAATTTTGAAGTCAATTGTTCTTGTGCCATGGCTCTTGGTTCTTGTGCCATGGCTCTGCCATTTGTTCTTGTGCCATGGCTCTGCCATTTGTTCTTGTGCCATGGCTCTGCCGTGGCACAGTTTAGGGCGGCTCTGCCGCCAGTTCACGGGAGCAGGGGCAAGGAGGCAGAGCCTCCGGTAGAGCATTACTTGGCAGAGCCAAGTAACGAGGAAGATGAGGGAGTAATGAGGGAAATGAGGGTATCATTTTCTTAGGTTGAAACAGATTCAGAGGACTCTTTTGGGGAGTCTTTCTCTCGTTCTGCCTTAATCTGCTGACGCGCCTCTTGCAAGAAGAAAAGATAGGCTGCTTCCAAGGTTTTACCATCCGTTAACAATCGTTCAGGACGGCAATCATAGACATCCTTAAACATCTGCTTGAGGACATCGTAAAAAGCTTTAACTTGCTCATACTTCGTTGCACCCACTTGATATTCCCGAATCCGATCAAGACGATTAAAGTATTGCTGAACTAGGGCAGCAAACATCGTTTCCCAATCCAAGTGAGACTTTTTAGATCGCACCGCTTTGAGAAAATCGCTAAAGGGTTCCGTTTGGGCAGTGCGGCGAAAGGAACTGCCCCGGAGGGTCGCCGACTCGGCCAGATATGCGGCGCGTTTTAGATAGTCAGAAACCTGTTGATGTTCTTCGGACATAAGGCTCTCCAATAATTGATTGAGGGGGGTCGAAATTTTCTGCCATAGGCGTTCTAAATGGGGGTCATCCTGTTCCCGTAAAATCCAGCGCAAGAGGACATAATAGAGGTTCAACGGTCGAACAGTAGCTCGGGCAAGCTGGTAGAGACAGTCATCTTTTTTGCGTAAACTAGCGACGGCGATCGCCAAATCCCCTAAACAGCGCAAACGTAGCAAAACCGTTTCAGCCGTTAGGCATTGATGTTTCTCAGACCCTAATAACTGGCCCTGGCGATAATACTGCCCATCTCCCAACAACGGACGTAGAGAGGAGGGAATCCCATCCACGCTGGCAAAATACTCCCAACTGGGTTTAAGTTCCAAATTAGAACTGACCACCAGTGGAAACCCCATATCAAACGCCAAACTCAGTTCCAAACCTAAGCGTAGGGACTTCAATAGGGCCAGGGAAGAATTAACGTCTCCCCAAAGAATGGGAATCGTCACCGTTCCATGGATAAACTGGGGGCGTTTCGGAACCGCTAACCCCACGACTTTATTGGCTTTGAAAACGACGGCATGATCTCGATAGAGTTGCAGTTCATCAACACTAACGGTTCCCTCTTCATTGATTTGCGCCGTCCGTTCCAGAAACTTCCGCCAAATTCGCCGCAGTTCCACACTAGACCCTGGGGGGAGGGCAATATGCAGATAGAGGGGATCTTGTTTCACCGTTTTGGGAAAATTCGACCCCACTGCCATCAGTTGGTAACTCAGGGCCGAGAGGGCATCGGCCCGCCGTTTGGGGTCGCCACTCATGCCACCGGGGAGACGATTAGAAAAGGACTGAACCTTTGTCCCTGGGGGCATTTGTGGAGATTTGAGTTCGCCAATCTCGCCGGTCATACTGCCCAGGGAACAACGCTGACGAGGGTTGGCTTGGATGTAGGCCTTGAGTTGGTCAAATCCGCTGAACGACTGAACCTGGGGCAAGTTGAGTAGTTGTCTGACGGCTTGGATAAGATCCTCGGAGACCGTTTCCTCTCCTTGACTACGACGCCGTTCAAAGGAATCTTCAATGGCGCTGTAAATAGCATCTAAGCCCCCGTTGACGGCTTTGGCGGCAAATAAACAGCGGCCATATTGGGCGTTAAAGGGTTCGAGGGCCTGACGCTGTTCGGGGGAGAGTCCTGCGGTTTCGGCGATGGCATCCCAGGCGTCTTTGGTAGAGACGCCAGCCTGGCGATAACTGAGATAGGCGCATTTCAAGGCTTCGGACTGGGCAAACTCTTCAGCGTTGGAGACCGGTTGTAATCCCAGGTTGGCGGCGGCGTTGACGGCTTCGGCATCGTTGCTATATTTATTGATGTCTTGGGCGACTTTCTCGGCTTTGTAGCCGTTGGCTTTTTTCACCAAGAGGGCGCTGATTTGTTCGAGGGCGTCGTCTGGGTTTTGTTGGACGGCTTGGTTATCAA
The DNA here is from genome assembly GCA_964644215.1 of uncultured Phormidium sp. Classification (GTDB taxonomy): domain Bacteria; phylum Cyanobacteriota; class Cyanobacteriia; order Cyanobacteriales; family Geitlerinemataceae; genus Sodalinema. The sequence goes on along the minus strand of CAZXWM010000053.1, from coordinate 7,704 downwards.
TTTTGATACCGTCTTTGCTGGGTTTTACCAATTGTGCGACATTGGCACCAAAGACGGCATCGATTTGACGTTGCCATTGGCGGGCAATAACGGGGGCCAGATCCTCCTCGGGGAAGGTTTCGCCGAGGAAGAGTTGGCCATCGGGGTTAATGGCCAGGGGAATGAGGTTTTTAGTCACCAGGACTTGTTCGCAAGCCCCCAACAACAGGCCGGTGAAGTAGCCGCGATCTTCGGTGAGTCTGATTTGGAACAAACGATAGGGCCGTTGCAGGGCCACGGTTAATTCGGTTTCAACTTTGCGAATCCGTTTGTGTTCTTCAATGCCCAAGTCAAACAAATCTCCCGCTACCAACAGGGCGGCTTGGCGGTTGATGTCGGGGTCTTCGGGTAAAAACCGCATCCCATCGCTGACGCTATGGCCCGAATGCCGTTCAATGAGACGACGGACGAGTTCTAAGTCGTCATCGCTGCGGATGAACTCAGCAACACAGGCGCGATCGAGTTGTTCTCTGAGAAAGGGGCGATCGCGGGCTAAGGTTTTGACGTTACGCCCCTGGTTATCGAGTTTATTAAGGTCGTGAACGGCGGTGGCGGCCAGGATGAGCGATCGCATCTCTTCCGTCCACCCCGCCAGTTGACTCACGCTGAGAACAAACTGACAGGCGGAATCGAGATGTTCAGCTAGACTGCGCCGGGCGCGACTACCATATTGGGCGTGTTGACCGTGGTTTTCATAGAGTCGGGGGCGAATTTGGTCGAAATATCGCTCGTCCAAGTTGGGCGATCGCCCTTCGATGTCGTCACATAAACGTACCATTCATTGAGGTCTCCCTAGACTGCAAGTTTCAGTACAATCCCTTAAAACTCCTTGGTCTGTAACTGCACTTGATTTATAATGGCACATAGAACCCAGACTGTCAACATTGCACGTACAAATTAGTGAATGTCACGGAAAAAAGAGACCATTACACTGTCAATCCCTCCAGGAACCAAGGCAAAACTGGAGGCGATCGCCCGTCGTCTCGGGATTATGTGGGGCAAATCCCCTAGTATTTCAGGACTTATCGTGGCGATCGCCGAAGACGAGTATGAACTCGGCGAAAAATTTACACTGACACCTGAGCAAGTAGATGTGTTAGACCATGCCACGAAACTCCTGACTGACAAGGGATTCATCCACAAAGCCGAAACCCTCCTACAACTGATGCTCGATCGCGGCAACCTGGATTCCCCCAGCCGTCAGGAGTTAATGAGAACAATCAGCAAAACAGGGCAAGCCTGGCGCACTCTTGTGGACGACTATCGCCACAAACGCCAACCGTTCCGGGTTCTCTATCGCAATGCCCAAGGAGACGAATATACGTACACTGCCCGTTACGTCCAGTTCGACTTTCACGAGAAACGTTACTATCTGCAAATTTGGTGTGATGAAACCGAAGATGTGCAAGGGAGTGATTTCCCAGAACTGAATCACAACCGCTGTTTACGGCTCGATCGCATTCAGTCCATCGTTCCCACGGATGTTCCTTGGCGAGAGGAAGGCTTAGACCTTTTAGAAGTACACTTACACTTTTACGGCGGACTGGTGAAAGCCTATGAACCCCGTAATGCAGTGGATATTGAGGATGAGGTGATTGGTGATGTTCGCCGGGTGGTGCGTCGAGTGGCCAATCCCTTCTGGTTGATGCGAGAGATTCGCCGCTATGGCCCAGACTGTGAAATCGTCTCACCGCCTCGCTTACGGGAGTTGATGGCCCAAGAGTATCACCGGATGGGCGATCGCTACTCCAATCCCCCGCCGTCAGTTCCTTAATCCAAGTCATGCTCGTTCTCACCTGAACGGGTGTGGCTTTCTTGTCACGGCTCGTTCCATCCCGTTGGACTTTCACCAGAAACGGACTATAGCAATCTCCCTCACTTGCTAGATTAAAAAAAGTTAGTTATGTGATGTGTTTGTGAGAGAATCAAGGTATTCTGCTATTTGAGATACATACAAGGGGTAGTATTTAAGACTTTTGTGAATTGACATAAATACTGTTTCTGAATTGATGTCAAGATAAAGATGAACAAGAATGTTCCTCATACTCGCTGCATCGGCTAGCTCACGAGCTACTTCAGGAGTCAAAATTTCCTGATTACCAGCCTCCCAAAAGTAGTCTTTATTTGTCCAATTGGTTCGCTGTTTCAAAATCCCAAGTTTCGACAAAATATATTTGTTGATGTCTAAGGCAGCTTCCGTGCAAAGCTGAATTAAACGCTCAGCGACTAGCTGACTATCTTCGCTCTCAAGATAATCTTTTAAACTCATGGTATTGAATCGTTCTAATCGGGTAATCAATTGATTAATTTTTTCTAGCCTTACCCAAACAACACTGACATCTAACTCGCTCACAGCCCTCGCTTCCCTAAAAATTTGTACACTTTTTTCCGTGACTGTTCAGTAATCATCTCAATTTTTTCTGGATTCAACAATTTCTCACGTTTGAATCTTTTAAATAGTCCTGGCTTTTGTTCATAAATGAGCTGACCATCTCGCGCAATGTAATGAGCCATCAATTCAGAACAGCGTTGAATTTCAACAATATCAATATTATCGCTATTAAGACTAAGACAATCTCCAATAATGCCAACATCACGAAACCAGCCAAACCCTTCAACGGTTTGTCGTCGGAGTTCTTCATCATAGAGAACAGCAAAATCCCAGTCACTATTTGAATGTGTATCGCCCCTAGCGCGAGAGCCAAATAAAACTAACAGCTTAAGATAAGGGATTTCTTTCAACAAGCAATCTAAATCGACTTGTAATGTGCTTGAATTTGACATTTTTTTGATTACTTAAGCTTTTTGTCTGAGGTTCATCTAAGTCTTCAAGGTTCAGGGTTATAAACAAAACTGATGGTAAATCAAAACCCTGACCGTAGGGGCGAGAAATTCTATCCTGGTAGGGGCTAGAGGTGGGTTAATCGACAATTTTGCTCCCGACTCAGCGAATCATACGGTATAGTCTGAATATCCATTATTTTTTTTAGAAGCTTTTTATAAACTCAACTTGCATCGTTATTTGTCAGAATTTTAAAGATTTCCTCCTGGCTGACAACTTCTGTATTTTCACCTTCTTCAATTGCGTTTATTATGCCAATTTCTTCGATGACATCGCTTAATAGTTCAGAGAACAGTTCCTTCTCTTCCTGAATCAATTCAAATATTGCTGTTTTGAGCAATTCCTTTAGTTTCGTTTCGTCTAGGGTAACTTGGGTCATGGTTGTTAAGCCTCCAAAATAGTCAACCCCATTATATCGCTCACTTTTACGGCGGACTGGTTAACGCCACAGGGCTAGTAGCAGGCCCCACAGCTGCCAGAGAAACCAGCAGCAGCCGCAACAGCAGAAGAACCAGGATGTAAGGGTTTATTCCCCCTCCGCCAACGCCTGCTTCAATCGCTGCACAATCGTCTGGGCAATTGGTGCAAATACCGCGTCCTTCTCCTGAGTTTGCGCCTCACTTTCCCCCGGCGTCACCTGCGTCTCAAACTCCAAACGAGACGTCGCACTGGGAATCAAGCGAATCCGTCCCAACTCCCCTAATTGCTGATGATTAAAACAATAGGCATAGACCCCTTCTTCCCCCTCCGTCGCCATCGTTACCGCCTCTGGTAGACGAATCGGCAAGGAATTGGTGGATTTCGCCCCGGAGGTTTCAATTTTGCCGTTCTCCCGCACCCACATCGACTGAACCGTTCCGGCCCCCACCATCACCACCACAGCCTCAGACTCAGGATTATAAGATTCCACCAAGCCATTTACCTCCGCCTGAGTCTCCGGCGTTGCCATCCAGAGAACTGTGTCCGTGTTGCCTTGGGAAATGTAATAAATAATGGTTTCTAAATCCTTCTGATCATAGAGAATCGCCCCGCGATCGCCCCGTAGTCGCGATTGGGCGATCGCCTCGGACACTGCTGCTGGCAACAACACCGCCGCCACCTGCTCGCGCATACTATCATCCCACTTCAGCGGGTCTTGGAAGCGTTCCTTCCACTCCTGGGGAACCCGCTCAATCATGCGATTGTAAATAGAAGGGGTCACATCAACGGCAGCCGGAAGCGAGGACGCAGCAGTCATAACTCAAGAGGTCGAACACAACCCATTTATGATACCCCTGCCCCGGCCCGCCTTCAAACCGACTCATTTGGGTCAGGTAATGGTGGAGACTCCTGACCCTTGTTTTTCTCCTTACGCTTGCGAGTGAACGCCGGCTTCGCCAGCCTTTCCTTCATATCAGCGCTCACCGACCGTTTCTCAGGGGAGCCTGTTTTGACCGTACCCTCTTGCTGTCCATTGGCTCGTTCCCGCACCGAGGCAGGAACTGCCACTTCTTCAACTTCTGGTAATTTCTCTACTTTCAACGCCGAACTATGATTCGACCCCGAGAGACGTTTCAATAACTTCGGCTTCGGCGCGTGTAATAGATAGATAATCGCATCCCCCTTCTGCCAAGCATCCGCCGCTGACATCACCTGGAGTTTGCCATCTCGTTCTCGCAACAGTGGCACCAACTCCCCAGACCGAATCAAAGCCTGTAAATGAGCCTTCTGAAACGCAAACCCATTGTCTTCTAAGAGGGTTTCCCCCAATTTCACCTCTCCATCATCAAGGTACTTGTTCCACATCTTTAAGGGAAAATCAGGGGCGATCGCCTGACGAATTTTGCTCTTGTTGGTCGGCGTTCCCGTTTTCTCGCGAGGTAACAAGGCCAGAGTTCGCGGTGGTTCAAACTCCTCCATCGCTCGCTGGGCCAACACCGTGTTCACTTCCCCATTACTGGTCATGGTGAGGAAAGTTCCCATCGACTCTAACCCGGCTTCTTCGAGAACCTCCGTATCCAAGGCACTACTGAGAAAGACCTTCACCCCCTGCTCCTCGGCCAAACGACAAGCTTCTGGCTTGGTATCAATCATCACCACCGCCTCACCTCGTTCTTGAAAGAGTTGGGCAATCAAGCGACTGAGGGGATTAGAACCAACAATCAACACCCCCGTCGCCGTCGTCGCCTCAAGTCCCAAAACTCCCACCAACCAGCGAGCTGTTAGACCCTGTAACATCACCGTCACAATGATGGTTAGGAACACCAACGCCTTAATGGCATCCCCCCCGTTAATCCCCCGTTCCG
>CAZXWM010000053.1:0-2528 GCA_964644215.1 uncultured Phormidium sp. | reverse complement strand
GTCAACAAAATCGAGAACAGAGAGGCCACTGAGGCCGAGATAATCCCCTTCGGTGCAATCCAACTGACAAAGAGCTTTTGTCGCCAATTCAGGGGGCTGTTGGCGGTACAAATCCAGACATTGATGGGACGTACCACCAGCATCAGGGCAGCAACGGTGGCTAAACTACCCCAACCTAGGGCAAAAATACTGGGAATCGAGAGGTCTGCGGCTAGGAGGACGAATAAGACCGACACGGCCAACACCGTCAGTTGGCTCTTAAAGCGTCGTAACAGCCGCTCTTCGGGCAAGGACGAGGCCCGCATGACCAACCCGGCTACCACCATGGTCATCAAGCCAGATTCTTCGACGAGGAACTGGGAGAAACTGTAGAGGACCCAGACTCCGGCCAGAACCACCAGATTTTTGATTTCTTCCGAGAGGAAATTGGCTCGGGTGATGAAGTAGCCTAATAACCAACCGCCGAGACCCCCGACGGCTAATCCTAAGCCTAAGCGGAGGAATAGGCCCACCGCCACGCCAAGGGGGTCAGCATCGCCATTGAGAACAACATCGAGGACTAAGACCGCTAAAATTGCCCCGACTGGGTCAATGAGGACTCCTTCCCCTTCGAGGAGGGTGGCGACTTGGCGATCGACATGAACTTGTTTGAGGAGGGGGGCCACCACTGTCGGGCCGGTGACGACAACTAGGGCTGAATAGAGAAAGGCGATGGTCCAGGGAAACTCAGCGAAGGCATGGGCCGCTAAGCCCCCACCAATAAAGGCGATTAGGGTTCCGATGCTGACTAGGTTGCGCAAACTCCCTGAAACGCGACCGAGATCTCGCAGTTCTAGGCTTAATCCTCCTTCAAAGAGGATGATGGCGACGGCTAAGGAGACGATGACTTCTAAGCCTCCCCCTAGGAGTCCTGGGTGTAGCCAATCTAAGCCACTTGGCCCTAGGAGAATGCCCACGAGTAGTAGGAAGACAATCCCCGGAACCCTAAAGTATTCCGCTAGAACCTGTGAGCCTATGCCAGCGGCCACGGTTAGGGCAATTAGAACTGTAATCTCGAAAGAAGCGTCCATAGACTGGGAGTGTCAGCGACCATCCGCTTGAGATAATGTGAGACTAGGTGGGTTAAGCCTGGGCGTTCGGGGTTGGGGACGGGGGCGATCGCCCCAAGACTCAATCCGATTACTTGTTAAGTTAAACGTTTTTCGACCAAACCGGTATGGCAGCCCCTGATCACGGGCTGGCCCAACAAGCTCACACAGAATAACACACCGCTGATGTCGAATGGCTCAAGCTGAGAGCTAATGGGACATCAGCGGTTTGGGGATTGTTTCGGCTCGGGGCGATCGCCGTCCTTAAACCGACCCTTATTTGAATTTTTAATCAGTCTCGCAGTCACCTGAGTTTCCCGAAAACCTCCCTAGAAGCGATCGACGCTGGAGGTGAAAATCGGTTCGAGGCGCATGGCCAAGATCGCGGAGGGACGAATCACCATGTATTCCCCCTGAATGTTTTTCAGGGGGATGTTGATAAAGTCGTCAGATTTAGATTTGGGCTTGACTTCGCTTCCATACCATTTCTGAAAGTCCTCAATGGAGGGGAAGCGCACTTCTTCTTTCTGGCCACCACTGATAAAGAGGTGAACGGCGTACTCACTGGGTTTTGGCATCGTGCTTGCAGTCCTAGACCGTTTAAGGCTATCTTCCCTAGGATACCAAAGCAAACCGCTGTAACATCGAGTCGAGAAGATTGGGAAGTAAATCGGCGATCGCCTCGGGATTGGGAAATTGAATTTCCTGATAACTGGGCAAATCGAAGGGAACGACCCCCGTTAGCTGCGGCTGCTGGACTTGAGCGAGCAGAATCTGCTCAACTTGTTTACATTGCAGCGCGTAGCCGAGTTCTACACAGACATTGGGACTCGGTAACAGTTGCGGCGATTCCCCACGGCTAACGGCTAGGGGAGTCACATCGGCGATGAACAACAGACTCTTGCGAATTTGCCGCAGTTGATAGGAACTGAGGCGAGTGGCCCCCTCGGAGGGCCGTTTGGCCAGTTCTAAGCTCAGGGGAAGGCGCGAGCGCCGATTCACCTGACGAATATAATCTTCTAAGGACTCTAGCAGTTGCGCCCCCTGTTCTCCCTCGGAGATGCTCAGGAAAATCTTAGGATCGAGATAGGCGCTTCCCTCTTGCTTGCTGAAATAAATTTCGTGGCTACTGAGGTCGATATTGGCAATCCGATAGGACCCACTCCCCTCAATATAGAACTCCACCGCCTCCCCGGCTAAATAGCGGTTAAACCACTCCGCCTGTTCAATCTCATGTCGCTCTTCGAGGAAATCCGCCCGCAACCCCGCTTTCAACAAACTATTGCGGCTGAGGCGAATATCATGAGGGCGTTTCCGTAACTCCGACAAGGGTTCGTACTGTTCAACATACCAACCCCGTAACGCGATAATAGCCATAATGCGATCGCCCCCCTAACACTTACAATCAACCCGTCATACCGAGCGAGCGACCTTTGATTG
>CAZXWM010000052.1:3535-15280 GCA_964644215.1 uncultured Phormidium sp. | reverse complement strand
ACCAACCTCACCAAAACTTTGAGTTCCCCGAGGAAGTTCTACCTCGCGGTAACGCACTGTAATTCTGAGCTATCTCAGTTTTACGGGACTAGGGTTTGCTACTGTGGGGTTTAGCATCAGGCGTTTGATGCCCCCCCAGTTTTCCCCCTACATTTCCCATTTGTTTAAAAGACATCTTAAAGAGACTTGCGCTCAAGAGATGTCTCGCCCGGACGCACGTTAGATTTAGAGGAGGTTAAACCTCGTGACAACATCGTTCAACACTGCCATGATCAGTGGCGGCCGTGACCAACAATCATCAGGATTCGCCTGGTGGGCTGGGAACGCTCGTCTCGTAGACTTGTCGGGTAAACTACTCGGCGCTCACGTCGCCCACGCTGGCTTAATTGTCTTCTGGGCCGGCGCGATGACCTTATTTGAGGTCGCTCACTTTGTTCCTGAAAAACCCATGTATGAGCAAGGTCTAATCTTGCTCCCTCACTTGGGAACCCTCGGCTGGGGCGTTGGCCCTGGTGGCGAAGTCATCGACACCTTCCCCTACTTTGTCGTTGGTGTTCTGCACCTGATTTCTTCGGCCGTTCTCGGACTCGGTGGAATTTACCACGCTGTTCGTGGCCCCGAGCGCCTCGAAGAGTATTCCTCCTTCTTCGGCTACGACTGGAAGGACAAAAACCAAATGACCAACATCATTGGTTTCCACCTCATCCTCTTGGGTGGTGGTGCGCTGCTGTTGGTTGCTAAAGCTATGTTCTTTGGCGGTGTCTATGACACCTGGGCTCCCGGTGGCGGTGACGTTCGCGTCATCAACAACCCCACCCTCGACCCCTCGGTCATCTTTGGCTACCTCGTCAAAGCACCCTTTGGTGGCGTCGGTTCCATCATCGGTGTGGACAACATGGAAGACATTATCGGTGGCCACATCTGGGTTGGCTTAATCTGCATCGCCGGTGGTGTTTGGCACATCCTCACCAAACCGTTTAGTTGGGCACGCCGCGCCTTCATCTGGTCCGGTGAAGCCTATCTGTCTTACAGTGTCGGCGCCTTGTCTCTGATGGCGTTCATCGCTTCGGCTTACGTCTGGTTCAACAACACCGCGTATCCGAGCGAGTTCTATGGCCCGACTAACGCTGAAGCCTCTCAGGCTCAGTCCTTTGTCTTCTTGGCTCGTGACCAAAAACTCGGTGCTAACATCGGCTCTGCTCAAGGACCGACGGGTCTGGGTAAATACCTGATGCGCTCTCCGACTGGTGAAATCATCTTCGGTGGTGAAACCATGCGCTTCTGGGACTTCCGTGGCCCCTGGCTTGAGCCTCTGCGTGGACCGAATGGTCTCGACCTCAATAAACTCAAAAATGATATTCAGCCTTGGCAACTTCGCCGTGCGGCTGAGTACATGACTCACGCTCCTAACGGTTCCATCAACTCTGTGGGTGGGATTATTACGGAGCCTAACTCTGGTTTTAACTACGTTAACCCCCGTGCTTGGTTGGCGGCCTCTCACTTCATTCTCGCCTTCTTCTTCCTGGTGGGCCACTTGTGGCACGCTGGACGCGCTCGCGCTGCTGCGGGTGGGTTTGAAGCGGGTCTCAATCGTGAGACTGAGCCGGTTCTGAATATGAACCCTCTCGACTAGAGCCTCTGGACCGAGTCTGATTCTGGATTTTACGGTTCAGAAATTAGACGTTCGCTATTGAGCTTAATTAGGGTATGATGTGGCTCCCAACTCAGTGGGAGCCACTTTTTGTTGTGGGTATTGTTGGGGTATTTTGTCGTGCTGAAAGGGAGTTTTCCCGATTTTAAGGTCTGAGGATGTCAAACAGTCTGGTAGCCTAGTGATGGGGGTTTTCGTGGAGATGCGATCGCCCGGAAACACCTTGTCAGATCTGATGCAGAAAAAGGATAAAGGGATGGTAATGACGGACGACCGGAACTCGCCTCGGGACGAGCAGTTTGATCTCCGTGCCTATTTGGCCGAGGGGAAGACGTTAGTTGAAGCCGCGCTCGACCGCGCACTTCCGGTCATCTACCCCGAACGAATCTATGAGGCCATGCGCTATTCTCTCTTAGCCGGGGGAAAGCGGTTGCGACCCATTTTGTGTTTGACGACCTGCGAGATGCTGGGTGGGACTCGGGAGATGGCGCTGCCAACGGCTTGTGCGTTGGAGATGGTGCATACGATGTCCTTGATTCATGATGATTTGCCGTCGATGGATAATGATGATTATCGACGGGGGAAACTGACGAATCACAAGGTGTTTGGTGATGATGTGGCGATTTTGGCTGGGGATGGACTCCTGGCCTATGCTTTTGAATATATCGCTGTGGAAACCCCAGATGTCCCTGCTGCGAATCTGTTGCGGGTTGTGGCTCGTTTGGGACGAGCGGTTGGCGCGGCTGGATTGGTGGGGGGCCAAGTGGTGGATTTGGAGTCAGAAGGGAAACCCGATATTACTCTCGAAACCTTACAGTTTATCCATACCCATAAAACGGCAGCCTTACTCGAAGCTAGTGTCGTCTCAGGCGCGTTATTGGCAGGAGCTTCAGAAGCTGAGGTGGAGCGTCTGTCTCGCTATGCCTATCAGATTGGTTTAGCCTTTCAGATTGTCGATGATATTCTTGATGTGACGGCCTCGTCTGACGTGTTGGGTAAAACGGCCGGCAAGGATGCTAAGGTGCAAAAGGCAACTTACCCGAGTTTATGGGGATTAGAGGAGTCGAAACGACAGGCAGAACTGGCGATCGCCCAGGCTCAATCAGAACTGCAACCGTTTGCTGATGCGGCTCGTCCCTTAGTGGAAATTGCTGAGTTTATTATCCGTCGCCAGTACTAAGGGAAGCTATGGAAGATTTGGCGCAGGTTTTTAATAATCACATTTTAATTGTGGCACTCGCGGCCTGTTTGATCGCGCAGTTGTCGAAGTTACTGTTGTATGCGGTTCAACATGGTCGTTTGAATGGACGAGTCTTGATTGAAACGGGGGGAATGCCCAGTTCTCATTCAGCCTTGGTGACGGCGTTGGCCACTGGTGTGGGGCAACGGTCAGGCTGGGATAGTCCTGATTTTGCGATCGCCGTCGTGTTTGCGGTTATCGTCATGTATGATGCCGCTGGGGTGCGCCAAGCGGCGGGTAAACAGGCTCGGGTCCTCAATCAAATGATTGATGCCTGGTTCCATGAAGACATTGAGTTTGATGAAGACCGCCTCAAGGAACTCTTGGGACATACTCCGTTTCAGGTGGTTATTGGTTCGGCTTTAGGTGTGGCGGTCGCCTGTCTACTTCAGGGGGGTTAGTCTTCGATTGCTAGAGTTCCGAGATTAGCAAAAGACCCAACCGGTTGGCTGGGTCTTTTGCTCTCATCGAAATAAAGAAGTGGTCTGTTCTTTAGTGAAGAGGATGGAAGAGTAAATCGGGGAAAATGCGATTAAACTCAATCAAAATTCCCGCTGTAATAAACATCCAGGCGGTTGCCAAAACGGGAGCCGTTGACAGATATCTTTGTAGGTCTTTCATAAATTAACTCCGTGGTTTTCAAACGAGAAATTAGTTCAGTCTAGCGGGGAGAAATGGGGATTTCATTGTCGTTGGCGAACATTTCTCCAGTGGTGATTTCTTTGAATGCCGCTAGAGGCCAAGCAAAGCTGCCTAGGGAGCAACGAACGGCCCGGGGGACGTCGATGATGATTTCTTTTTCTTCGGGAGATTTCTCGCCACGAATCGAAATGAGATAACTCCGACCGGCCCAGCCAATCCAGCCAGCAATGTAGAGAAACAGCACACCAGGAATGAGAAATTCTCCAGCATGGCTCCAGCGACCGTCCACAATCAGGTGGGGAAGGCCTTCTTCTCCGCAGAGAAGCTCGCGTCCATATAGTTCAAACCGTTGTTTCGCTTGCTCAGTGGTTGCGGCTTTGGCACGGGCGATAAAGGCAGGACTCTCGTTGCAGGGAGTCAGACCCGCCACGTCAGCCGAAGCGGTGGGAGCAAAACTGAACCAAAGAACTGCTGTCAGTACCAGCGCTAATAGTCGTCGCATAAGAATGCTTTCCTTGGATATCAAAACTTAAAACGATATCTTTGATGACCGCGATGTCAGCATCGAGGTCAATGTCAAAGATATCTGGGTAGCATCCTATCATAAAAGATATCGCTTCCCGGAGACCCTTTTAGAGTAAATGACCACAATCCTGGCTATTGAAACAAGTTGTGACGAAACTGCTGTGGCAATTGTTAAAAAACGTCAAGTTTTAAGTAGTATTGTTACATCTCAAATTGAAACCCATCGTCGTTATGGAGGAGTTGTTCCCGAGGTGGCCTCGCGTCAACATCTCGAACTCATCGGGGAGGCGATCGCCCAAAGTTTAACAACCGCCAACCTCCATCCGAGTCAACTTGATGGAATTGCCGCCACCTGCACGCCGGGTTTAGTGGGGTCGCTACTGGTTGGGGTGATGGCCGCTAAAACCCTAGCCCTCGTCCATGACAAACCCTTCCTGGGGGTTCACCATCTCGAAGGCCATCTCTACGCCTCCTATCTCAGCGATCGCAGCCTAGAGCCGCCCTTCCTCTGTCTGTTGGTATCCGGGGGTCATACCAGTCTCATTCAGGTTAAAACCTGTGGCGACTATCACACCCTCGGCCAAACTCGGGATGATGCCGCCGGTGAGGCCTTTGATAAGGTGGCTCGTTTATTAGATCTCGGCTATCCCGGCGGTCCCCAAATCGATCGCCTGGCCCAACAAGGCGACCCCAACGCTTTCCCCTTGCCCGAGGGTCGCGTAAAACTGCCCCAGGGCGGCATTCACCCCTATGATGCCAGTTACAGTGGCTTAAAGACCGCTGTAATGCGCCTGGTGCAAAAACTGAAGCAGGAAGGGGATGAACTCCCCGTGGCGGACATCGCCGCGAGTTTTCAAAAAACTGTGGTGCGATCGCTCGTCAAACGCACCATCCGCTGTGCCTTAGACCATAATTTATCCACCATCGCCGTCGGAGGAGGTGTAGCGGCCAACAGTGGCTTACGTCGAGACTTAACTGCCGCCGCCGAGGAAAACGGGTTGCGAGTGCTCTTTCCGCCGATGGCCTACTGTACCGACAACGCCGCCATGATTGGCTGTGCCGCCTCAGAACACCTGAGCCGAGGGCATACTTCACCCTTAACCTTGGGGGTACGCTCTCGGCTGTCGGTGTCTGAGGCGATGACGCTTTATGGGAATGGGGAATAGGGAATAGGGAACAGGGAACAGGGAACAGGGAACAGGGAACAGGGAATAGTGAATAGGGAATAGGGAATAGGGAATAGGGAACAGGCAGAACCCACCTCTGCCCCTCCCAGGAGGGGAGAACCCACGCTCCCAAGAGGGGAAAGATGTAGGGGCGTACCTTTATGGTCGCACTCTTCGGGCAAGGGGTGGGGCTTGTTTAGGGGTCTTCTCGTTTTAGGCGTTTGTTGATTTGGGCGATCGCCCCAGTCAATAACGCTCCCCCCATCAGAAGACCGATCGCAGGGGTGAACACCGGTTCCCAGAGGCGATACCAGAGATCTAACCCCAGAGAGAGTCCGGTTCCTCGGCCGACGACGGCTAGGGCTAACCAGAGTAAACTACTGAGAACAAAAAAGAAGTTCACCACTAAGAGGGTGTTGAGCCAGTTTAAGAGGGTCTGCATTGGCTTAAAATCAGAAAATAATAGACAATCGAAGTAGGACGCAAAATACAATTAAATCGGGATACCCCTAGACGTGAGGTTTCAGGGCTTGCGAATGTCCTAGCTTATGTGACCAAGATGTGGGAAATTTAATAGCGAACACGAGGGTCAATCCAGGCATTGAGGAGATCAATAAGGATGCTAATCCCGACCACGATCGCCCCAAAGAAGACCACCAAACCTTGAACCGTGGGGTAATCTCGGGCGGAGATGGCTTCGTAGAGACGACTGGCTAAGCCGGGCCAAGAAAAGGTGACTTCCGTGAGAATGGCCCCACTCAGGAGGGCGGCGAAGGTTAAGCCTAAGACCGAAATCGTGGGAATTAGGGCATTTTTGAGGGCGTGGTTGACCAAAATACGCCCTTGCGGGATACCTCTGGCTCGGGCGGCTTCGACATAATCACTTTTGAGGGTTTGTTTGAGATTCACCCGTACAACCCGTTCAAAGATACCGCTGAGGAGAATCCCTAGGGTGAGGCTGGGGAGGGCGAGATGGTATAAGGCGGCAAAAAATTGTTGTAGATTCAGAGTTAAGAGACTGTCGAGGAGATAGAGGCCCGTGATTGAGGTGGGGGTGGGAACGCCGAGGGGGAAACGGGTTCCCAGGGGAAACCAGCCCAGTTGTACGGCAAAAATCAGTTGTAAGACCATTCCCATCCAGAAAACGGGGACTGAGTAGGTCAAGATGCCAAACAGCCGTCCAGCGGCATCCCAGGGGCTGTTGGGGCGTGATGCGGCCAGCATTCCCACGCTAAAGCCAACGAGGATGGCCACGAGCATACTGGTGATGGCCAATTCGGCGGTGGCGGGGAAAAAGTCCCGGATAATGTCCCAGACGGGGAGGCCGCGACGGGCGGCGGATTCCCCTAAATCGAGACGGAGGAGGGAGCCGAGATAGCTAAGATACTGTTGCCATAATGACCCAGAGAGTCCTAACTGCGATCGCAACTCCTCCTTAAACGCTTCAGGGGCTCGGGGGCCAAGAATCGCATCTACGGGATCTCCGGGAGTGGCTCGCATCAGCCCGAAGACGCCGGTGGCGATCGTCCACAGCATCAGTGGGGCCAATAGGAGTCGTGTTAAAACGTAGGCTTGCAGGGCGCGAGAACGGGACACAACAAGTTCGGGTTGAGGAACAATCGCAAATCGTCTCCTATCTTACAGTCGACTTGAGCCGAAGTGATATCTTGTGCAAGTATTGCGGTCAAACGTTTCAATGGCTGTGAGCGAAGGAGAGTTGAGTTTAGTCTTGGAGGGATTTCGTTAAACTTTCAGTATGGGAGCCGTCATCCTGTCTAGCGGTTTCGTGTTTTGATGTTTTTTTTGGGAGATCCCCCTGCGGTTAACTCGCCATGACTGATTATCAATCAATGTCTGCGTCCTTATCTGTACAAATGTTAGAACGTCCCTGTGTCGATCGCGTGTTTGAACGGATGAGTGAAGCGATTTGGACGATTGAGGCCTCCTCAGGGAAAATCCTCTATCTCAATCCCTCGGCTGAACGGTTGTATGGGCGATCGCTGTCGCAATTTAATGAGAGTGGCCAGGGTTGGTTTGAGCAACTCGATGAGGGCGATCGCGATCGCATTCGTTCTATTACCGCCAGCCTCGAACAAACCGATGAGACGGCGGATTTAGTGCTGGAGTATCGTATTCGTCGCTCGGATGGTGAGTTCCGCTGGGTGTCAAGTCAAATTTGGCAAGTGGCGACGGAACGAGGGCTGCGATTACAGGGAATCAGTACCGACTTAACCGAGTATCGGCAAATCCAGCAGAAGAAACTTCAGTTTGAAAAATTGGCGGCTAACATCCCTGGTGTCATTTATCAATATGTTTTGAATCCTGATGGTAAATCTCGTTACTCCTATATTAGCCCCCGCGCTTGTGAGCTGTATGAGTTAACTCCCGAGGAAATTCAAGCCGATGTTACTGTGATTTGGGATAAGGTTCATCCTGATGATCTTAATTTAGTTGAGGAGGCGATCGCCCGCTCCGTCGAGGAACTGACAACCTGGACTTGTCAATGGCGACATTGTATGCCTTCAGGGCAAATCAAGTGGTTATCAGGCGTTTCTCAACCGGAGCGTCGAGAGAATGGTGAGATTGTTTGGGATGGTGTCCTCTTTGATATTAGTGAGCAAAAACGATTTGAGGCCGAGCACGATCGCTTTTTTGATTGTGCCTTAGACTTATTTTGTATCATCAACTTTGAGGGTTACTTTAAACGTCTTAATCCAGCCTGGACAAATCGACTTGGCTATGATATAGATGAGCTAAGATCTCAGCCTGTTTTAGAATTTGTTCACCCCGATGATGTGGGCAGAAGTCAAGCTAAAATGCTAGATGTTCTCCAGGGAAAAAACGTCTTCGGCTTTGAAAATCGCTTCCGAACTAAATCGGGTTTGTACCGTTGGCTATCTTGGACAGTTGTTTCGTTTCCTGACGAGGGTATGATGTATGCGATCGCCCGTGATGTTAGCGATCTCAAACAAGCTCAACTGGAACGAGAACAACTCATTGCCATTATTGATGCCTCACCTGATATTATCAGTAGTGCTGACCTAGAGGGCAATATCACCTATTTTAATCGTGGTGGACGCAAAACCTTAGGACTCGATCTTGATGAAGATGTTTCTGTTTATCACATTAAAGACTTTTTAACCCCAGATTTTGTAGAAGACTGTCAAAATTGGCTGATTCCCCAAGCCTTAAAAAAAGGCTCCTGGCAAGGATTGTCTAAGATACGCTGCCAGGATGGAACCTTAATTCCGACCTCACAGCTTGTCATTGCTCATCCAGAAACCCCAGAATCTGATGCCTATTTGTCAACCATTATCCGAGATATTTCTGATGTTCAAGAGATTGAGCTGAAACTGCGACAAAAAGAGGAGTTTTTGCGGACAATTTATGAGAATCAAGGCAACATTGTTTTTGTGATTGATGTCGGAGATGATGGGAGTTTTCGTTTTGCGGGTTGGAATGGATTTGCCGAGCGACTGATGGGTATTTCGTCAGATGATGTTGCTGGGAAAACCCCCCAAGAGGTGTTTGGGAGCGAAACCGGAAAATTATTTTTAACCAATTATCGGAACTGTATTGCAGCCGGAAAAACAATCACCTACGAAGAAAGCTTCACACACCAAGAACGGCGGGTTTGGTGTCAAGCGGTTTTAACGCCGTTATTTGACGGACAAGGAACTATTGAACGGCTAATTGGCACGTCAACGGATATTACCGAACGCAAACAAGTTGAACTCGCTCTGCAAGCGTCAGAAGCCAAGTATCGCTCTTTAGCACAGCAAGAAAAACTTGTCAATCGTCTGGCTCAACAAATCCGACAATCCCTCGATCCAAAACGAATTTTGGAGACAACGGTACGAGAATTATATGTCTTATTGGGGGTCGATCGCTGTTATTTTCTCTGGCATCATCCCCAGTCTCCCGATTCAGAATTGAAACTCGCTGCTGAGGCGAAACGAAATGAATTACCGAATCGCTTAGATGACTATCCCAGAATTTTTGCTGGGTTGTTAACGAGGCTGTTGCAAGCTGGGGAGATGGTGCGAATTGATGATATTTCTCAAATTGAGGATAATGGCTTACGGGAGGGATTGCAACAATTTGGCTATGAGTCGTTACTGTTGTTTCCTATTGAGACTGGACAAACGAATGTGGGAACCTTGGCTTGTACCCGAGAAGTTAGCCCCCAACCCTGGTGCGATCGCGATATTGAGTTAATCCGTGTCGTTTGCGATCGCCTGGCGATCGCGATTCAGCAAGCCTTATTGTATCAACAATCCCGTGAAGCCGAACAGCAAGCCAAGGCGAAAACCTTAGAACTCGAAGCAACCTTGCGTCAGTTACAAACCACCCAAGCCCAACTGATTCAAGCCGAAAAAATGTCAAGTTTAGGGCAATTAGTGGCTGGCGTTGCTCATGAAATCAATAATCCCATTAGTTTCGTCTTTGGCAACCTGATTCACGCCAAGCAGTATAATCAGGATTTACTGGAGCTATTGCAGTTGTATCGAGAAACGTATACCCAAGCAACCGTTGAGATTGAGGAGTTGAGTGCGGACATTGATTTAGAGTATCTGATTGAGGATATTCCTAGGCTGTTTAACTCCATCGAGACGGGGGCGGTTCGGATTCAGCAAATTGTGCGATCGCTGCGAACCTTCTCACGACTGGATGAATCAGAAATCAAGGCCATTGACTTGCATGAAAGTCTCGACAGTACCCTCACCATTCTCGGCAGTCGCTTACGGGCAGATGATCGCCGTCAAGAGATTGAGGTGATTCGTCAGTATGGGGAGTTACTGCCCGTCAACTGCTACGCCGGCCAACTTAACCAGGTGTTTATGAATCTGATCGCCAACGCCATTGATGCTGTCGAAACTCGTTGTCTCGAACAGCCTGACGGGGAACTCGGGCGCATTGAGATCATCACACGCTTAACCGATCAGCAACGAGTACAAATTCAAATTCGTGACAATGGAACGGGGATGGATTCTGAGATTTGCGATCGCATTTTTGACCCCTTTTACACCACCAAACCCGTCGGGAAAGGAACTGGGTTAGGGTTATCGATTAGTTATCAGATTGTGGTGGAACGCCATGGGGGAACCCTGATTTGTGAGTCTACCCCTGGCCGTGGTAGTACTTTTACGGTGCAAATTCCCTGTCATTGCAACCTGTCAACCTCCGTGAAATCCTCACTGACTTAGTATTTATGATATTTTTAGGTCTCAAATCCAGTCTGAGTTGGCTTTGTCTTCTCGGGAGTCTCGGAGGACTGACAATTGGGCCAGGAGGGGCGATGGCCCAGAACGCTCCTGCTCATTCATCTGCCGCGTCTTCGGCTGCTGAGAGGGTTCGGGTTCGTCAACGGGGAATGGTGGTGTCGGCTCATCCTCTGGCGAGTGAGGCGGGGCTGATGATGTTGCAGCAGGGGGGAAATGCCGTTGATGCAGCCGTAGCCAGTAGCTTTGCTATTTCTGTGGTGGAACCGTTTTCAGCGGGAATTGGTGGTGGCGGTTTTTTGTTGCTGTATGATGCGGCGACGGGGGAGGTTCGCAGTCTGGATTTTCGTGAACGAGCGCCCCAGGCGGCGACGGAGACGATGTATCTCGATGAGTCGGGAGAACCGCAATCTCGGGCCAGTTTGGATGGACATCGGGCCGTTGGGGTTCCGGGAACGGTGGCTGGATTATATGAGGTACATCAAGGCTATGGGAATTTAGCTTGGGAAACGGTGATTGAGCCGGCTTTAAGGTTGGCCGAGGAGGGGGTTGTGGTGCAGCAGCGGTTTGTCGATGCTGTCGAACGCCGTCAGGAGGTTTTATTGGCGAATCGGGCTGCTAGGGAAGTGTTTACGCGAGAGGGAGCGTTTTATCAGGTTGGGGAACGTTGGCGACAGCCTCAGTTGGCCCAAACGTTGCGGCGTTTGGCTGAGAATCCTGGGGATTTTTATGAGGGGGAGATTGCTGAGGCGATCGCGTCGGATATGGCGGCGTTTGGGGGGTTAGTGACGCGGCAGGATTTGGCCGACTATGAGCCGATTTGGCGAGATCCGCTCTGTGGGGCGTTTCGTGAGTTTGAGGTTTGTGCGATGGGGCCGCCGTCGTCGGGTGGGGTGCATCTGTTGCAGATTCTGAATCTGATTGGCGATCGCCCTCTGGCGGGGTTGGGGCTACACCACCCGGATACGCTGCATTTTTTGGCCGAGGCGATGCGGATTGCTTATGCGGATCGCGCTGAGTATTTGGGAGATCCCGATTTTGTGGCGGTTCCGGTTGAGGCGTTAACCAGTGTGGCCTATGCTCAATACCGTCGGCCGCAAATTGATGAGGAACGGGCTACTTCTTCGTCGCAGGTGACGGCGGTGGAGGCGTCGCAGTTGAGGAATTTGCGGGAGTCGGCGGAAACGAGCCATTTGACGGTGGTGGATGGCGATCGCAATGCGGTGAGTTTGACGTTTACGGTGAATGGTGGTTTTGGGGCTGGGGTTGTAGCTGAGGGAACGGGGATTTTGCTCAATA
>CAZXWM010000052.1:3220-3525 GCA_964644215.1 uncultured Phormidium sp. | reverse complement strand
CAGAACAATGAAGACGCGCGCGGGATCATCGAGGCGATCGAGCGGGACAATCCCCATGCCACGGTCAGTCATTTTCCGGCCATGGTGAAGATAGACGCCCCCGGACGGATCGTGGTGAAGCGGGAGACGGTCGAGGAGTTGATAGGGCGGGAGTGGGGATTTTGCTCAATAATGAGATGGATGATTTTGCGATCGCCCCTGGGGTGGCGAATTTGTATGGGTTGGTGGGCGGGGAGGCTAATGCGATCGCCCCTGGGAAAACGCCGCTGTCGAGTATGACGCCGACGATTGTTTTGCAAGATAGC
>CAZXWM010000052.1:0-3210 GCA_964644215.1 uncultured Phormidium sp. | reverse complement strand
TGTGTTGGTGTATGAGTTGGATGTGGCGGCGGCGATCGCGGCGCCGCGTTTTCACCATCAATGGTTACCGGATCGTTTGATTGTGCAAGAGGCGGGATTTGCCCCTGAGACGGTGGAAACTCTACGTCAGCGAGGCCATGAGATTGAACAATGGCAAGGCTGGGGTAATGCGAATGCTATTGTGGTACGGCCAGATCAGACTCTGGCCGGTGCGGCTGATCCACGGGGGGACGGTGCTGCGCTAGGCTGGTAGGGCGAGTTACCCTGTATTGCGTCTTCTATGCCCACTGAACTGATTACTCTGATTGCTGCCTTGGTTTTGGCTTGGTTGGTGTTTACTTGGCTGATTCGTGTCATTCAGACGACGTTGTCTACGGCTTTGTCGGTGGCGGCGATCGTGCTGTTGTTACAATTGGTGTTTGGTATCGATCCCACGGCACTGTGGCAGGAAATTCAACGGGTTGGGGATCTGATTCTTGAGGGGGTTGAAAACTTTTGGAAGCCTGAGTGAAGTTGGGGGCGATCGCCGCTCAGGGCTAGGGGTTTTTCTGGCTCGCGCTTATCATATTTTCTTAAAAATAGGGTTTTTTGCAACAATTTATTACATTTAGGACTTATCAATGGCAAAGCCAGGGATAATAAGGCGAATCAGGCCGGTTGAGTCAAGAAAGGACAAGGGTTTGATAGAATCATAAAACTCTCATTTTTGGCGATCGCCTGTAACCATCGCCCTTTGCTCAGACTCCGCCGCCGTTTCCCCCGAAGTTTTCCAAAGGGTGCAGGTCTGCGGTATCCTCATGACGGTGGAGTGAGACTACCGCCAATCCTGCTAGATTGACGCACAGCATCTGAATTTATTGACAAGAAATTAAGAATAACCATGAGATATCGTGCTTTAGTTGCCCTACTCCTCGCAATGTGCGTTGGGTTCCTAACCGCTTGCAGCGAAGAACCCATCAGCCTATTAAGCGACGAAACCTACACCTACGATCAGATTAAAAATACCGGACTGGCCAATAGTTGTCCGCAGCTTCCTGAAACCGCTCGGGGGTCTTTTGACCTTGACAGCGAGAGCGACTACATTCTGACGGATTTATGCCTCGAACCCACGAGCTATTTCGTCAAAGAAGAGTCCACGAACAAGCGGCAAGAAGCTAAGTTTATTGGTGCGAAAGCCTTAACTCGTTATACCTCATCTCTGGACCAAGTGACGGGAGACTTAACCCTCGACAGCGATGGGGTCTTAACCTTTGAAGAACAAAGTGGCATTGATTTCCAAGCCATTACCGTGCAACTTCCTGGTGGTGAACAAGTCCCGATGCTCTTCACCATCAAAAAACTGGTTGCGACGACGCCTGAGGGACAAACCGGAATCAGCACCTCGACAGATTTGGCTGGAGATTATATTGTTCCTTCCTATCGCGGTGCGTCTTTTCTAGATCCTAAAGGTCGCGGTCAAGCCACCGGTTATGATAATGCTGTGGCTTTGCCCGCCGCTGCTGATGATGAGGAAATTATGCGGGAAAACGTCAAAGACACGCCGGTGTTAGACGGAAATATGTCTCTGCAAGTCTCGAAAGTTAACAGTGAAACGGGAGAGATTGCTGGCATTTTTGAGGCCATCCAAGCCTCGGATACCGATTTAGGCTCGAAAGAACCGGTTGATGTGAAAGTTCGCGGTCTATTCTATGGTCGGGTAGAACCCAAAGCCTAGGCTCATGTCAGCTTAGCCGTTTCGAGACTGTCCAAGCATGAAGATTGGGCAGTCTTTTTGCTGGTTTCGGATGGGGATTGTGGGCAAGGACGGTCAAATGTATTGGTACGATGGAGCGGTTTGTTGCGGCGAGATGCTTGAGCTGACGGTGACTGAACCGGGGCTGTTGTATGGGGCGACGACGTTTACAACCCTGCGAGTCTATGAGCAGAATTTGAATGACCCTAGAAGTGATTGGCCGGCTCATCGGCGGCGGTTGGGGGAGGCGGTGGCTGAGTTTGACTGGTTGACGCCGAATTGGTCAAGGTTAGAGACTGGGGCGCAACAGATGGCGCAGCGGTTCCCGGTGTTGCGGCTGACTCTGTTTGCGGATGGCCGGGAGTTGATTACGGGGCGAGGCCTACCTGATGATTTGCAGCAACGACAGGATGAGGGAATTGTGGCGTGGTTGGCGCAGGGGTCTGGGTTCTCTCGCAGTTTGCCACATCGCAAGACGGGGAATTATTTGGCTCCCTGGTTGGCGTTGCAGCAGGCCCGCAAGCTGGGAGCGTTGGAGGCGATTTTGCTCAATGAGAGGGGGGAATGGCTCGAAACCAGTACGGGGACCCTTTGGGGTTGGCGGGAGGGACGGTGGTGGACTCCACCGCTGGCGGCGGGGATTTTGCCGGGGTTGGCGCGATCGCGGATTTTGCAGTCCGCCCGTCGCCAGGGGCTGAGGATTGGCCGGTCCCCTTGGTTAGCCAGTCAGGTCTGGGAGTTTGAGGCACTGGCCTATAGTAATGCGGTGGTGGAGGTGGTCCCGATTCGTCAGGTGCTGCGATCGCCTCAGGGACAAGGAGCCATCCGGGGACAATCCCTTGAGGGACAGCGTTATGATGGAGGACAGGCGGCGATGGCCGAGTTGCGATCGCTTCTACAATCGCGCTGATCTCCCCAAGTCATCAGCATGACAGCGGCTGACCCGCCGCCAATTGGGGGCAACTTTGCACGATCGGCTGGCTTTAGGTTAATATAAGTTAACACAAGGTCTCATAAAATCTCAGCTTCGAGCGTCATTAGAGAAATTATCAAAGAAAGGAGGATTACCCCCGGTGAATAAACGGTGGAGAAATGCAGGGCTATACGCATTACTGGCGATCGTCGTCATTGCCTTAGGGACGACGTTTTTTGATCAACAGCCCCAAGCTCAACAAACAGCTAAATATAGTGAATTTATCCGCGCCGTCGAAAACGGCAAGGTAGAAGGAACCGTGGCGCTCAGTGCCGATCGCACGGAAGCGACCTACACTAACCCCGATGGTAGTGGCAAAGTGGTTGTCAATCTACCCAATGACCCGCAACTGATTGATATCCTCACGGAAAACAATCTTGATGTGCGGGTTCAACCTCAAAGTGATGACGGAGTTTGGTTCCGCGCTCTCAGTAGCCTCTTCTTCCCCATCTTGCTACTGGTGGGACTGTTCTTCCTGTTACGCCGCGCTCAGTCGGGTCCGGGT
>CAZXWM010000051.1:11777-15570 GCA_964644215.1 uncultured Phormidium sp. | reverse complement strand
TCTGGGGCTAATTGTGCTGGACGAGGAACATGATAGTAGTTTCAAACAAGACCGTCCTTCCCCCACCTATCACGGGCGAACGGTGGCAAAATGGCGGGCTGAATTAGAAAATTGTCCCTTAATTTTAGGCTCAGCCACCCCATCCTTAGCCACCTGGTTAGATTGTCGGCAAACTCATCCCCAACGACACTATCTTTCTCTCCCAGAACGAGTTGAGTCTCGCCCCATGCCCCCCATTGAAATCATTGACCTACGAGGGGAACTCAAACGAGGCAATCGCTCGATTTTTAGCCTGACCTTACAACAAGAATTGAGGAGATTACAAGACACCGGAAAACAGGGAATTTTATTTATCCACCGCCGTGGACATAGTAGTTTTGTCTCCTGTCGCAGTTGCGGCTATGTCATCGAATGTCCCCATTGTGATGTCTCTCTTTCCTATCACCATACCCATGAAGGAGCAAATCAATTATTACGCTGTCACTACTGCGGCTACACTCGCCAACATCCTCGCAATTGTCCTGAATGTGGTTCCCCCTATCTCAAGTTTTTTGGCAGTGGAACCCAACGAGTCATGCAGGAACTCGCTCGCAATTTCCCTGACCTCAATGCCATTCGCTTTGACAGTGACACCACCCGAAATAAGGGCGCACATCGAGCATTGTTAACTCGTTTTACCCAGGGAGAAGCTCAGTTATTAGTGGGAACACAGATGTTAACCAAGGGGTTAGATTTACCTTCGGTGTCTTTAGTGGGAATTGTCGCCGCCGATGGACTGTTGAATCTCTCGGATTATTGGGCCGGGGAACGGGCCTTTCAAACCTTAACCCAGGTGGCGGGCCGGGCCGGACGAGGCGACGACCCTGGACGGGTGATTCTGCAAACCTATACGCCGGAACACCCGGTGGTGCAAGCGGTTCAGCGTTATGATTATGCTGAATTTGTTGAGGCGGAGTTGGAACAGCGGGAGGCGTTGGATTATCCGCCTTATGGCCGGTTAGTGTTGTTGCGTCTGAGTGGGTTGGATGCGGAGTTAGTCGAAGCTACGGCGTTGCAGATGGGGGAGATGTTGCAACTCCCGTTGGATGCGTCGGGGGGGTATGAGGTACTCGGGCCGGTTCCGGCGGCGGTGTTGCGGGTGTCGGACCGCTATCGTTGGCAGATTTTGTTGAAGTTTCCCAGTCAGGAACGGGTGGACTTGCAACCTCAGTTGCAACGCTTACGAGATATCTGTCCGCCGAAGGTTCGCTTTTCGGTGGATGTTGACCCGTTAAATTTTGGTTGAGGAAGTGACAGACGTAATTTATTGCATTAGGGTAAGTTCAGAGAGTCCAGGGTCTATCGATTCGCTTTAGTTTGATAAAATCTTCAGTGTGGTTGCGTACTTTCACGGATACTCAAACCCAACAATCTAGGGCAATCTAGTTAGGGGACTTGGCTGAGAGATGATTCTGGACAGGTGTACCAAGGTTTTTTCGGGAAATTGGGGTGATGAGTGTAATCTATCTTGGCGATCGCGAAACAGGGAAAACCTCTCTGGCCTTAGAACTCGCTAATCCCAACGGTCAGTATGTCAAGGTTCTCTCACCGGACTATGAGGGACTCAAGGCCCTTTTGTATGATGATGACGAGGGGAGAACGCGACCGACAGAAGCCGCTCAATCTACCCATGACCGTTCCCTGGACATTGAAGTGGTCGTTCCCACTCGTCGTAAGACCATTTACACGGAGTGGATTGACACCCCTGGAGAAATTTGGCGTCCGACTTGGCAAAAAAATAACACCAATCAATGGAATAAGTTTTTAACAGTTACTCAAACTTGTCAAGGGGTATTACTGGTGGTTCCTCCCTATCGAGAAATTGTCAGCCAGGGAGCCGATATTAACCCCGATGATTTCGTCACCCAACAGCAATGGATTCGACGCTTCGATCGCTGGGTTGAATTTTTCCAAAATGACTGTTCCCAAATCAAACATATTGCTCTATGTCTCAATAAAGCTGATCTTCTCCAGGGAGTTGATCTCAAACGAGAAGCTCAGAAACTCGCTTATCATCCCCAAAACTCACGGATGAACTGGATGCAACGAAATGATTACATCTTCAAACGCTTTTTTCGTCCCGTTCGCAGCCAGATCGCTCAACTGAATCAGCGAACCTCTGGTTTATCAGTTAAATGTTTCATTACCAGTATTTATAATCGTGAGTTATTAGAGCTTCCCTGGATTTATTTAGGGACGTTCCTTAAAGAAAACTCCTAAAACGACCAGAGAACGACCAAAGACTGATATCATCAACATAACGGAGTTAATTCAAATGGGTAACATCTGCATTATTGGTCCGCGAGCATCGGGAAAAACAACCTATCTAGCAGGACTCAGCTACTTTGCTGAAGCCAAAGGTTCAGGTCGAAATTATACCATCACACCGGTCAATGAAGACTCAAAGGAATTGACAATCAATGCGGAAAATACCATTGTGCAGGGATTATCCGTAGAACCGACTCGCTTGGGGGATGGGATTCAGACCGTCGATGACCTTCCCTACTACTCCTTTGTGATTGAAGCCAAGCGGGGACTATTTAAGCCTAAAACCTCGATTCAACTTAATGTTCGTGATTATCCCGGTGAGGTGTTTGAGCAAATCATCAACGCCAATGAAGAGGATTCGATTCATGAGGAGTTTATTGATGAATGCTTGATGCCGGATGTGGATGGGGGATTGTTACTCTTTACTGAATGGGAGAGTAGCAGCGATCGCTTCTATAGTCAACTCATGGCTCGCTTTTTAGAGATGCTCGATGAACGAGGTCGCCTAGACAATTATCGCTTAGCCGTGGCCATGAGTAAATGTGAACGGGGAGAAATCTGGCCGGGACGACTTGACCCGGAAATTGACTTATTTGGGGTTTATCTGAAAAAAACCCTGAACATTCTTAAAAAAGGACTTCCTCCCAAAAACTTAAACTTTTTCGCCATGTCCACGTTTGGCGTATTGGGGAAATATAATCCACGACCGAATCGAGTGAATGCGTTTGGAAGTGATGGACGAGCTTCGATTCTACGAGATCCCCCCTGTTGGAATCCCTATAATTTGCTTGAACCGCTCTATTGGCTCAATGGCTCTTGATTTAGATCTCATGTTTCTCTCTCGCTCTTGAACAGCCTCGTTTAGCTTCAATTATGAAATTTTTCCGCCGTAACAAAAAGGATACATCTGACACAAATGATGCTCCAGCGCAAACATTGTCCGGTGATTCAACCCTACGAATTATCGGCGATCGCGCCTCAGGAAAAACCGCCTATCTCGCCTCCTTAGCCTACTGGCCTAACGCAAATCCAGAAAGTCCGGTCGAGAGTGTAACCCCCATTGGTGAAGAGGGGGAAGAACTGGTTGAGAAGGCGCGAGATCTCCTCGAACAAGGATTAGAACTCGAACCCACGGATCTGAATGCAGATATCGATGAGGTGAAAGACTATACCCTGAGTATTAATCTCAAAGAACGCTTTTCCTGGTTACGGGGGGAAGGAAAACAGGTGCAACTCAATGTCAGTTGTAAAGACTATGCGGGGGAGTTTTTTAGCGATTTACTCTATAAAAGTGGTGACTCTCGCCTCGAAGACTATTTAGAGGATTGCTGCTTGGCGACGGGGTTATTATTTCTTGTCGATGGAACCACCCATCGCAAAGACCGGGATTATGCGATGGGGATGGAGAAGTTCTTGATGGAACTCGATCGCTCCCAAGTCGAACTCCAGCAGCGACGGATTGCGTTGGTATTGAGTAAATGTGAAC
>CAZXWM010000051.1:0-11767 GCA_964644215.1 uncultured Phormidium sp. | reverse complement strand
GAACAGTCGGAGTTGTGGGTGAACCGACATGAACCTCAATAATTGGTGAAGGCTCGTTTTCCTAAACTGTCGAGTCAGTTGGAGATTTGGTCGAGGGGGGGGAATGGTTCGGTGGACTATTTTACAACCTCCGCTTTTGGGATTTTGGGACGACAGTATCCTGAACCAAACTCGAAACGCTTGCGGCGATCGCGTGATGGAACCACATCAGTGATTAAAAAGCCGAAACTCTGGCGACCGTTTGGCTTAGTTTCCCCCATTTACTGGCTCTGTACCGGAGAGCGTCACCGGGAACTCGACCGAGATTAGCGGGATTGACCTTAACCCGAGGTGTCCCTAATTTCTTTTACTGCTGAGATAGCTATGACTGTCAATTCTAATTTTCCAAACCCTGGAAGTTTCCCTCTTGAGATTCACGAATTTAGTACCGGGATTGAAGTAAAACAGACCGCTTCAGGCTGGGAGTCGGGGGGATTTACTGGAGTGTTTATGAACCAAACCCTGAATCCGATTCCTCAAGCCGTCTCCGATGCGATCGCCAACGGAGGATTTAAGTTAGCCGAGGGAGCCAGTAGCGACAATCCGGCGATCGTGGGACGAGCGGTGACTGGCTATGGCGAACAGTGGTCAGTGGTGGCGGTGGTGACGCGGGGAAAAGACGATCGCGGTCGGCCCGTATCCCTCTACCGCTACTTTCTCACCCAGGCCAGCCAAGGAATTGAGGCCATTCTACGCTGGATGGGCCGCCAGATTCGCGTCTTTGATCCCTTCGACCCTCAAACGTTGGGTCAGCCTCATCGAACTCAGTTCAGCCACCAACAGATTCCCCTCCCAGAGCAGTTTCGCACACTCCTCACGGGGGACATCCCCATCCTTATCCCCGCGACGGTTCCTTGTACTCCCTTAATTGTCAATCGCTTAACTCAGGAATTACAACCGTCTGGGGAAACGGCTTGGGCCTATAATGTGGCGGCGTTGGAGCGACCTGAGTATTTCCAGGTGATTTGTCCTATAGATGGGAAAGCGGAGGGGATTTTAAGACAGGCGATCGTTCGGAGTTCCGCCTCGCCTCCCCCCATTCCTGGGGATTCCAATGTTCAGACGGCGATTAAAGCCTGTATGAATGGTCGCGTCAAGATAAACCATATTCAAGCCATTGAAAATGCGCTCGATAATCCCAAGCTTGATGAGAAGTATTGGACAAAACTCCTGGATAAGCAAGGTGCATCTCAGGCGATATCTGGCGGTTTGTATGCCGACAGAAATTTTCGTCTTCTAACCCTCAAAGCCATTGTCACTCCCAGTTTTCTGCCTAATTTCTTAGACTGGATCAATCAACCCAAGCAGTTAAACAACTATTACCTAGCCACTCTAAAATTTCAGACAGAAATCCTCAACAAACTGGGCAACAATTTAGAGAAAATCCCTAAAATCAGTCAAAATCTTGAGCGAGGTATTTGCGGTCTCATCCCGCATCTCGTCAAGCATCCCCAACTCCTCGATGCAGCCAGTTTACTCCTGGGGTCTTCTACTGGGTTATGGTCGAGTCAGTATCGCAAGTCTCTTTATCCTAAGCTAGAAAATGACTTGGATTTGATGCGCAGACATACTTATGGCCAAAAAGGCCTATCCTTCCAGGCGACTGAATACCCAGAATGGAAAAATTTTCTGAGTGAACTCACGTCAGTCTGGAAACTATCTGGAGTTAAACAAAAGGAGTATTTGCCTTTAGCTAACTTGTTTGAGGAGGCAAAAACCCCTAAACTAGCCGCCTTCTTCTATCAAGTCTCAAAGGGGGAAATTCACAAATATCTATTCTTTAAGGTATCGCAGCGGGAGTGGCAAGACCAGCTTTTTGGACTTAGAATCAAGCGACAAATGGATTTGGAGGATGTCATTGACATCGTTTTTTTCGCAAACGTAGATCTCGGAGGAATTAACATGAATCGACTAACGGCTATTTTACTCTTTGCAGTGGTTTTTGTAATTGGGGGTGTTGGGGGTTCTGTGATTTCTGATAACCAGGCTTACAACCAGATTCAAGATACAAACGAAAATCTTAACGAAAAACTTGACTCCCTTGAAGCAAAGCAACAAGAGAAAGAAACAGAAATCAAATCTTGGCAAGTTTTTGCGAAACATGTTGGTCAAACAAAACCAGCTCTGGAGGATTTACAAAATAGCCTGATTACCAATATCGATTTTTTTATCAACCAAGGCTCCCAGGGTTTATCTGAATCTGTCCAAAAAAATAGAGATGGAGTTTTTATTCACTTCTTGAAAGAGGTTTTAGCCACAGATGAAGTTCCATATGATGCTATTCAATACAACTCTATGTTTGAAAACAAAGAACATGGAGGTAAATTTATTCAAGCAGTTAAAGCCTACCAGAAAAGAAATGGACTAGGACAAGATGGAATTATTGACGCTGGAGGAGCAACAAGTCAGAAACTAGAAGCAGATATCAGGGAGAAATTGGAGTGAATTTAATAACCCTGGATAACCATCGATAAACGAGATGTAACGGTTTGATTTAAACACAAGACCCAGACCAACATGAGAGACATCGCCAGACAAACAATTCAGGACATCATTATCACTGGGATAATCACTCGGTCATCTATCCGCCTATTAGAAGATGCCGTCTCTGTCATCTCTCAAGCTGAATGGAGAGACATCTCCGACGAATTAGGACTCACCCTAGGACTTGAGGACCCCCCCTATAATAGAGAATTAATTTACCTCTGTACCCTACACGCCTTACTGGTTCCCAAATTTTTAACAAAATTCCTCCTCTGGATAGCTGACGCTCCCGAGTCCGCCTATCAAAGGTTTATCACCTTACAAGGAAGTCTTCGCTTCGTTGACTCTGATTTTCTGCAACATTTCCCGAACCTCAAAAAACGACTCGAATCGGGAGTCAGATTTCTGTTCTATCGACTGGTGTACAAACAAGCTGAACTCCTCCATCCCGCCATCCAACTCTTAACCTCTGATGGGGGTCTCTGGTCTCATGGGGGTCTCTGGTCTCATACCTATCAAACCCTTGTCGCCGAGGAATTAAAATCTTACTTGCGACACATGAACCCCCACGCCGACCTAGACTTCAGCTTTGAGTCCGTATCTTCACCACTGTTCAAAGAACTATTAGCGGACATCTACAGATTTTGGGATGACGAAACTGAGCCAAACCTAGACTCCCGCTATCACCCCTTAGCCGTTGTCTTCGAGAAAACCGAACAACCTCATCTCGCCGCAATTTTCTATCAAATTTCCCAAGGCTACGTTCCCAAAGCCGTCGTCAATCGCCTATCGGTGGTGAAACTCCCTCCCCGACTCTATGGCCTCATTCTCCAACCTGAAGCCGGTTCGCAGTTCCCAAAAGCCGACCCATCCACCCTAACCCCGCCTCCCTCCAACTCCATTGCAAATCCTCCCGAAGTGGACATCCCCGAGGAGGTTGTTGTTGAACCGGAAACCGAGGATTCTTCCATTGGCGAAGAAGTGGTGATTCCAGCTACAACCGAGAACGCTTCTCCCGAGGATTCTTCCATTGGCGAAGAAGTGGTGATTGCACCGACAACCGAGGAACCCCCTGCGAACGTCAAACGCGCACTACCGGAACCCACGCTTCCCCCCAAAACCGCTCTTAAACGAATGATGCTGCGAGGGAAAGTCAGCCTCGACCTCATCAGTTCCTTAGAATATGCAATTCCTCAAACTTCTGAGTCAGAGTGGCTTGAGATTACCGATGCGTTAGGTGCAACAACCGCCATGACGCAAGGAATCTACACCCATCAAATAGCTCGTCTCTATACCCTCAAATCTATCGTCCTCCCCCATTTTTTGCCGGAGTTCTTGGTCTGGCTCCATCAGTCGAAGGATTCCCAAAATCACTATGCGGCATCATTAGAGTTACAGCAAAAAATATACAAAGAAATCTCCAAAACATCTTATAAGTTTACTTCGATTAGTGAACAACTTCAGCGAGGACTTTGTATTATAATTTACAATCTTGTCAATAACCCAACAGTTCTTCCTGAAGCCTGTCTATTTTTTACTTCTTCCACTGGCTTATGGTCGAGTCAGTATCACAAGTCTCTTTATCCTAAGCTAGAAAATGACTTAGACTTGATGCGCAGACATACTTCTGGGCAAAAAAACCTATCCTTTTTTCAGGCGACTGAATACCCAGAATGGAGTAATGTTCTGAGTGGACTCACTTCAATTTGGCTATCCGATTTTAAAAAACCTGAATATTTACCCTTAGCCAAGTTATTTGAGGAGGCACAAACTCCCAAATTAGCTGCGTTCTTCTATCAAATATCAAAAGGAGGAGTTTCTAAGCCTTTGTTTGCCAAGGTGTCGAGTCAGCAATGGGGAGAAAAGCTGTTTGGCATCAAAATAAAGCGACAAATCTGTTTTGATGATTTTATTAACATTATTTTTTTTGAAACCGTCAACATTGGAGGAATTCAGATGACTCGTTTAACAGCAGCTTTTATCTTTTTAGTGTTTTTTTTGATGGGAGGTATTGGAGGTTTGATTGTTTCTGCAAACTCCACTGAGAAACTACTTGAGGAAAGAACTATAGAAATTCGGGATGAACTCAATCAAAGGGCAAAAGAAATAGCATCTTGGCAAACTTTTTGGTTGCATGTTAATAGAACAGAACCAGCTTTAGAGCAGTTACGAGAGAAACTACGTTTCAATCTTGATATGTTTATTCGTCGCCGTCCCCAGAGGCTACCTGCATACGTCAGTCGCAATAGAGATGGAGTTTTTATTCACTTCTTGAAAGAGGTTTTAGCCACAGATGAAGTTCCATATGAAGCTATTCAATACGGAGTTGTTTTTCAAGAAAAAGAACATGGAGAGACATTTATTAAGTCAGTTAGAGCCTATCAAAAGAGAAATGGACTACCACAAGATGGAGTTATTGACCCTGGAGGAGCAACAAGTCAAAAATTAGAAGCAGATATCAGGGAAAAACTACGGTAACACTCTCCCTTTAACCCCAATTCCCCGACCCCTTGCCTTCCCCTAGCGTCCATCGTGTTATATAACGTTTATATGTCCCCCATTCCCCGCACCGCTCAACCGCCACGGAGGTTTTAACCCATGCGACCTTACCTTTATATCCTTGCGGGACTGACCTCCGCGCTCCTGGGTTGGAATCTCGGACAACTGATTCTCAGTGATTTCGGCTGGTTGCAACCCTTCCCCGAAGTCGTCCTCTTCCCCTGTATCGCCATTTCCCTCGCCATTGGGAGTGTCGCCAACGAAATTTTTATCAGTAACCCCACCCGTCCCAAACTGAGTTTGCGAATGCTACGAATCCCGCTGCTCATCGCCTTGGGAGTGGGACTATTGGCGGGGGTAATTGCGGGGATTGTTTCACAAATTCTCTTTCTCCCAGAAATCCCCGTTCCCGCCTTTTTTGTGCGTATCTTTGGCTGGCTAGTGGTGGGAGCGGCTGTCGGGTTTGCCGAAGGATTGAGTTGGCGATGGCATAGTTTAGAAGCCGGAAACCCCAAACGGTTTCGCCAACGACTTCTCCTCAGTGTCAGCGCCGCCAGTTTCGCCAGTCTTTTGGCTGCATCTATCTTTGAGTTAATTCGTCAACTTATTGATACCGTCCCCCCAGCTTTAAGACCCTATGAAGACCCCCTAGGATTTGCACTTTTAGGACTCTGTTTAGGGATTGCGTTCAGTGTCACCAATGCGTCCCCAAGTTATCTCCCGGCCCTCAGAGCCGGACGAGGTTTTGAATATACAGGTGAAGATTATGAAGACATTGACCCCCAAGCTACCATTGTCCAGCGAGACTATCCCAAAATCGATCGCTCCCAGCTAAGATTTATCACCTACCTCTCCAAAACTGACGATGATGAGGACAAAATAGAAGAAGGATTATCCATCGAACTCCCACACAAAGGAGTGATTCGCATCGGTTCAGCGGACAAGGCCCAGATTAAACTTCCCAACCTTCCCCTCCACGCCGCCGATATCCGCTTTAAGGGAAAAGAAGCCGTCTTATGTCCCAATCCTAAATTTTATGGAACCGTCGCCGTCAACGGAACCCGCCTCGGTTCCCGTCGTGATGTCACCCTTAAACATAACTACGTCCTGACCTTCTATACTATTGATGAAGATGATATCGAAACCCCGGAAAACTACCGCTTGGTCTTCTACAATCGCTTTTTCGACCCGATGGCTTAGTGGGGTAGCATTGGCCTTAGTTACCGCTTCCCCCGTCTGGGGACAAGACGTGAACCTGGGTCGTCCCCAGATTGAAAATGACCGGGTAAAACTGCGAGTTCAGGTCACTGATGACGACCGTCCTGTGATGCAGCTTCAGGAGCAACAGTTTGAGGTTTTCATCAATGGAGACCCCATCCCTGTTGACGACTGGCGCAGTCCTGAAGAAAGTCAACCCCCACCCGCTTGGATTGTGGTGTTGCTGGACCATAGCGGGAGTATGAGACAGCAAGATAAAGGGGGACAAACTCGGATTGAGAGTGCAATTTCGGCGATTCGTCGCTTTCTCGCAGATACTCAAAATCGGGGTGGCGACACGCGGGTGGCGATTGTTCCTTTTGGTATTGGACGAGGAGAATGTGACGGCCATGACGTAACCCGAGAGGGAATTAGTCAACGATTTTTTCCTCCTAGGGATACTCGACAGGAAAATGTCTTAAGGTATTTGGAATCGGAAACTCCTTGCGCCTCGACAGATATTTATGGTCCAATGAATGAAGCGGTACGTCTTTTGACAGACCCTAATGATAAACGGTTTAATCTCCCGGAAGATTCGTCAGATCCCGAACCTCGCTTATCGGTTATTCTCCTGTCTGATGGCTACCACAACCGACCGAATCGAGAACAGGATTTTGAGAACTTAATAGACCTACTGAACAACGATGAAAATCAAATTACGGTTCATACTTTGGGCTATGGATATACTCAGGAAGAGTTGGGAGAGATGTATGATTTAGGGAGACCCGCTACGATTGATGATGTCCAGAATTCTAATGAGTCGGATAATCCGATTCCAGATGAATTATTTGTTGAGGAAGAACCTTTACGAAAAATGTCGGAGGCGACGGGAGGAATTGCTGAATTTTCGGGTGATGAGGATGAGATTTCGCAGGCGTTGCGCTTGTTCCTAGATGCACTTCTCGGTGAG
This sequence comes from uncultured Phormidium sp., assembly GCA_964644215.1. Classification (GTDB taxonomy): domain Bacteria; phylum Cyanobacteriota; class Cyanobacteriia; order Cyanobacteriales; family Geitlerinemataceae; genus Sodalinema. Next base: position 4,578 of record CAZXWM010000051.1, on the reverse strand, counting down.
TATGAACTAACTTATCAAGAAAATGCTGATCGGGGTGAAATTCGTCAAGTGGAGGTTCAAGTTGATGTCAATAATGAGGAGGTGGTGAGTAATCAACAGTCTTATACGGTTCCCGTTTTTGGGCGATCGCTCCCCCTCGGAACTCGCCTAACCATGACGGGAGTTCTCTTAATTCTCTTAGGATTCGGTGGCGTATTACCCTTCTATCTCTGGGGTCAAAAACTAAAACGAGATGCTGAAGAAGATTTTTAGATCAGTCTTGCTTTTCTCAAATCAATCCTCTATTATGATAGTGAATCATTCAGTCAACAAAATTTGCAAAACAGCATCTTGTTTAGGATTAGCGGTAACTTTGGGACTGTCAGGCTGTCGCTCAGTTTCCCAATCTCCAGATGGAAGCGAACCGAGTTCGACTGAGCCAAACGTCTCGGAACATCGGACTTGTCCAGATAGTCCGATTAGAAGCTTATCTAACACAGAAACCCTCAATTTGCAAGACCAAAACCTGCAACGACGACTTGAGTTTTCCGAAGGAGAAGATATTGGCTTTAGCTTCCCCGGAACAGCGGGACATGAGTTTGAGTTTCGTTACCCAGAAGATGAGGTTTGTGTTTGGATCTATACACCAGATAATCGGATATTATCCAGTTCCACGTTACCCATAACGGGACTCTATACCATCCAAGTGGCTTCTCGTTATGGCTCCCCAGTATCGAGTTTAGAGTTAGAGCTATTCAACCCAGAATCCAGAGTTGTCTCAACAGAGTTGTCTCGAACGTCTGAGAGGGGGAATACGTCATCTAGTGGTTCAACTCGTACATCTAACCGCCGCCGTTCAGCCTCCTCCTCGCCATCAATTTCATTCGATCGCCGTTCGTTTCCCAAAGCTGAATGTGGCGATTCTCCTCCGACGAATCCGAGTTCCTATCCCGTAAATTTTTATCCCGTGAATGCTCCATATACTGAGCGAAATCTACAACAAGCAAAATCGCTGTTTTGTCAAGACTCTTACAAGAAATACATTTCAGATTCTGATGAGTATAAAGTCCAAATTGCCTCATTTACCAGTCGAGAGCGTGCTGAGGCGTTTTCTGAGTTGGTCGGAACAGAAATAACGGGAACTCATATTGGAGAAGTGTCCACAAGAGAAAGTCCATAAGTCCGTCATCAATCAAGAGGTTTAAAGAAACAATGAATCAATCTCAATACCTATTTAAATATGCGATCATCCTGATGATATTCGGATTATTTGGCTGTGATGCACTTTCTCCTGAATCACAAAATTCATCCGTTGAGGAATCTGTGATTGTTCCATCATCTCCAGTTGATTGTTCTGTGCGATCGCAGCAAGAATTAAGAAATCCCCAACCCCTAGATTTTTCCGAATTAACCGTCCGTAAACAGGGAACAATTACCGCCGAGGAAGATTTAGTTTTTGTTTTTCAAGGGGAACCCGGCGATCGCCTCAGTTACGAGTACGACGAGGAACAACTCTGTCTCTGGGTTTACGCACCCAATAATGATCGCATCTCCGAGGGAGAACTGACTCGAACTGGTCAATACATGATCCAAGTTTCTTCTCGCTATCCTCAAGGAACCTATGACCTTGAAATTGACCTACGGAATCCCATCGTACTGACTCGTCAGGAAGAAGAGAGAGTTTTGCAAGCCATCAACAACTACTTAGAAGCCAAGCCACAGCTATTCGGTCCCTCCTTAGATCGGGACGCAGCAGATGAAGTTTTAACAGGAGACCGATATGATAGGGCGATGGGATCTATTCAATGGCTGAAAAGGTATAAGGGCTATTATGACTATCATAGCAGTCAAATCGATGATAGCAGAAATTTCCAACTAGAAGGAAATAGGGCTAAAATTGACGTGACTCTAACTGAACACCTAACACTTTATATTGATGGTAATGTAGATCGAAGTCAAAGCACAGTGAGTCCTAATTCAAGCGACTATCGCATCACGCTAGAAAAAATAAATAGAAATTGGAAAATAAGTAATATCGACAGTCTATAACTTTGAATTTAGTCCAAGGCTTGTATCGTTAACAGTTATCCGTGTAAAACTATCATAATCATGGTTAGAACATCTCGATGGAGTTCCTGGTTAAACCGACTCCCCAAACCCATTTTATTCGGACTCTGCGGTGGACTCGGCTGTTTCGCCGCCGCCGGAATCCTAGGAGAACCCTGGCTGGCTCTCACCCAACAAACCCCCAGTCAAGAAACCCGTCCCCAAGCCCTAGTTTTACTCGTCGATACCTCCGGAAGTATGGGGGGAGCAAGACTCGAAGAAGTCCAAGCCGCCGCCAGCGCCTTTGTCAGTCGCCAAAATCTCGATCGCCACGACTTAGCCCTCGTCAACTTCAGTAGCCAAGCCGACATTGTCGCCAACTTCAACACAGGAGAAGCCGAACTTCTCAGAGCGATCGCCAACCTCGGGACTTCAGGAGGAACCAACTTCATCGCCGCCTTCAATCTAGGAGAATCCCTCCTCCAACAGAGTGACTTTACCCCCAATCTGCTCCTATTTACCGACGGCGGTCCCAACAATCCCCAAGCAGCCGCTCAACGAGCCGAAGCCTTGCGCCAACAAGAAATTAACCTCTTCGCCATTGCAACAGGCGATGCGAACATCGCCTATCTCGAACAAATCACCGGCGATCGCGATCGCCTCTTCTACGCCGACTCAGGAGACCTCGAAAACGCCTTCATCGCCGCCGAACAACTCATCTACCAACAGCAACTCGTCGAATCCGAAGCCACCGGAGACTACGGCTTACTCTTTGGCCTGCTGCGCATCGGAGTTTGGACAGGATTTTTAGCCCTAGGAACCTCCCTCGCCCTGATTATCGGACAAAACTACCATCTCCGCCGTCGCCTCCTCTCCTCCCAAGAAGCCCTCTATGGCGGCGCTGGCGGTTTTCTCGCCGGCTTAACCGGGGGTGCGATCGCCCAACTAGCCTTTCTCCCAAGCGCCAACTTCCCGCACCTCTCCTGGCTGGCCCGTCTTCTCGGCTGGACCGTTCTCGGAACCCTCGTAGGTGGCGGAATGTCCGTCTTCGTTCCCAACCTCCCCCTTCGTAACGCCCTCCTCGCCGGAATCCTGGGGGGACTATTAGGCGCCGGGGGCTTTCTGCTGCTCGATCTCGTTGCCAGCGTCATTGTAGCCCGTTTAGTCGGAGCCTGGATTCTGGGATTTTGTCTGGGCCTGGCGATCGCCCTCACAGAAACCTTACTGCGCCAAGCCATGATTTCCATCCAATGGACTCCCAACGAATCCACCACCCTCACCCTAGGCCGAGAGCCAATTCACCTCGGAAGTTCCCGCCAAGCTCATATCTACCTTCCCAAAGATAAAGGATTCCCCCCTCAATTCGCCTCCGTCTTTCTGGAAAATAACCAAGTCATCCTAGAATTTCATCCCTCAATTCAAGAACAGGAAAAATATCAAAACATGAAGAATCTTAAACAGACCTTAGCCGATGGTTCTCGCCGAAAATTTGGTGATATACTACTAGAAATTCATCATAAAAACTAAGCGTATCACCCTGCACCTTTCGGGTTACTAGCAAGCCCCATGGTTCTCTATTCTCTCTATCTCAAAAATAGCAATACCCCCGACCTTCCCGAGGTAAGCTATCAACTCGATCTGTCTCCGAGCCAAGAAAATAACCCCTACTCACTCTTCCCAAAAGCAAATCGCGATGCCTTACGACAACTTCTCCAAGAAAAGACCGCCGCCTCCATTAGCAACGCCAACCTCACAAAAATTATCAACCATTGGCTCGACGATATCCGAGAAGGCTATCGCTCAACCCGGCTAGATCTAAAACTCGCTCCCCTAGAATTAGAAACCCTGAAAAACCTCAGCGATCGCGGAAACCCAACCCTTCCTCCCTTCTTCCCCCCCGACCTCTCCCAAGTTAGCCCCGAAGGAGGGGCATTACCGCCCTTAAACTTTAACTAACCCTAGCCGCATCCCAGCCCAGCCATGCTCAACGTCACCCTCACCCCCCATCTCGAATTTCTCAGCGCCGACAAAGCCGGACAAAAACTCTTTGTCATGGCCAAACTGCGCCCCAGCGCCGACGTCTCCGCCAGTCGCCCCACCACCAGCTTCAGCCTAGTCATCGACACCAGTGGCTCAATGTATGACAGCAGCGAACTCGGGACTGCCAAAATCGACGTCGTCATCGAAGCCTTAGAACACCTCATCAGTTCCAGCCAAGCCGACGCCCGCGATCGCATCGCCCTCGTCCAATTCGACGACTCCGCCTCCATCCTACTTCCCCTCACCCCCGCCACCGACAGCGATCGCCTGCAAAACGCCATCAGCCAACTACGAGACTTCAGCGGTGGAACCTGCATGGCCCTAGGAATGGAGAAAGCCCTCAGCCTCCTGCAAAACAGCGACCTCACCAGTCGTCGCACCCTAATCTTCACCGACGGACAAACCTTCGACGAAAGCGACTGTCGAGAATTAGCCGTCAAATTCGCCCAATCAGGAATTCCCATCACCGCCCTGGGGGTAGGAGACTACAACGAAGACCTGCTCATCCATCTG
>CAZXWM010000050.1:0-15627 GCA_964644215.1 uncultured Phormidium sp. | reverse complement strand
TTGTCTGGGCAATTCTCCATTTAGACTCTAGTTATATTAAATCAAAAGTCACCGCGAATTTGCTGGTTCCATAAAAATATAGCCTTAATTTTCACAATTTGTGTGATCATCTGCCTAAAACGGGTGATCAAAGTCCGACAATTGCCCTAGAGTTGAGGTAGCCACAGGCAACATCAACCCCTTCTCCCTCTGTCAAAGGATCCTCATCCTAGGCCCTCAAGATGTATAGATTTGCTCAAAGATGGCCGTGTCACCTCGGACTCCCACAGCCGATGAAGGATATCTAGGAGTCTTAGGAGTCCTTATTAAGACGCTGTTGAATCTCTCGTAGGCTTTGGTAAAGTTCCGGTAACCGTTTGTACAACGCGGCACTCCGCCGCCAGAGATGATGGTTGAGGGCCGGAAATCCTGAAACCACTGTCCCGGCTTCAATATCCCGATGCACTCCCGTTTTCGCCGAGGCGGTGACGCCATCGCCAACCTTGGCCCGGTTCCCAACACCAACTTGTCCGGCTAATGTAACGCCATCGCCTAGGGTGACACCCCCAGCTAGTCCCACTTGGGCGCAAATGGCACAGTTGCGACCAATACGACAGCCATGACCCACTTGCACTAAGTTATCGAGTTTACTATTGGCCCCGATGCGCGTCTCCCCCACCGCAGGACGGTCAACGGTGGAGTTACAACCAATCTCAACGCCATCTTCAATCACCACATAGCCGGACTGTTGCATCCGTTTGAGTCCCCCTGCACTCGCAACAAAGCCAAACCCCTCCGCCCCCAAGACGGCCCCACTTTGGATGGTGCAATCGGCCCCGATTTGAGTTCGCTCATGGATGGTGCAGTTGGCATGGAGATAGCTACGATCGCCCACCCTGACGCCGGGATACAGTACCACATTTGGGCCAAGACAAACATCCTCTCCTAGATGAACCTTGGCACCAACATTGACATAAGCCCCGATGGAAACATTAGCCCCCAATGTAGCCGATTCATGAATAATTGCCGTCTCATGAATCCCCGCCCCTGGCCGATAGGGTTGATAGAAGACGCTGATAGCATCGGCAAAGAGAGACTTCGGTGCAGCCGTACTCATCCAAGCCAAGCCACGGCCCTCGGCTTGCTGTTGCAGCTCCTCATCTGGGGGCAGAATTAAGGCACTGGCTTGGCTGCTGCTGATCTGGCTACGATAGCGATCGCTCTCAATGAAGGCCAGATGACCCGGTTGGGCCGCCTCAATGCTGGCTACACCCGAGATCTCTAGGTTCTCATCGGCACTGAAGCTCTCCAGAATACCCCCTGGAGTTAACTGTTCAACAAGTTCAGAAAATTTCATACTCTCCCAGTTTCGCGATCGCAGCGGACTTACAAAACGCTCTTAAACACCCGTCTCCGAGGTGGCTCTGGAGCGGTCGACGTCAGTCTCGATTGTCCCACCTCCCGTAGTGACTGATGTTTACGCCAAAGAAAAGACGCGAGCGATCGCCTCCTGACAAAATTGAACCCTTGCCGGGGACGTTTACAGTAACCGCAAACATCGAGTCGACCAAATTAGTCAACCGAGACGGCATCGACATCCACCGTATCTCCCCTGTCCGAGGCAGGACCCCCCGACTCAGCCTCTTCCCCCATCGACTCCGGCATCTCGAATCTCTCACGAAACATCTGCCACAATTCCGACATCAGCAAAAAGAGAATCGCCACATCATCCACCTGTCCCAAAATCGGGACCACATCCGGCGAAATATCCAGGGGACTCAGTAGATAGACAAGAGTTCCCAAAATCACCCAGCCGCGATATTTGGGATTGCGTAATACGGCGCGATACCAGGTACTGATGGTTTTGAAGACAGGGTTCATAGATTGCTCCTTAGCCGACGGGTTACGGGACTCCTTAATTGTCTCACAAACCCCTAAGCCACTGAGGTTCGGTTATTGCGAGTCAGAAATGCCACCGCTTCGATATGAGCCGTTTGCGGGAACAAATCAATGGGGTGAACTTCGTTGAGATCATACCCCGAGGCACAAAGAACCTTTAAGTCTCGCGCCAGAGTACTGGGCTTACAACTGATATAGACCAGGCGATCGCAGCCTAGCTCAATCAAGGCCGTTAACACTCCAGGCTGACATCCCTGACGGGGAGGATCAATGACCACAATATCCGGTTTCCCTTGAGGATGCTCCTGCCATAAGGCAGAGCCTTCAGCCAACATCGCGGCCACATCGGCGGTATAGAACTCGATGTTCTCAATCCCATTCAGTTCAGCATTTTCTCGGGCCTGTTCAACTGATCCCGGATGGACTTCAATCCCCCACACTTGTTGGGCCTGTTGGGCTAAAGGCAAAGAAAAGGTGCCAATGCCACAATAGGTATCGAGGATGATTTCCTGGCCTTGTAGGCTTAATTCTCGCTCTAGGATTTGCCAAATTAATTCCGCCGCTTCGGTGTTGACCTGAAAAAAGGTATCAGACCGCAGCCGAAATTGCAATCGGGCAAATTCTTCCTGGAGAAACGATTGTCCCGCCAGGGTTCGTGTCGATAGACCAAAAATGGCATTGGTGCGATCGCCGTTGATGTTTAGACAAACCCCCACCAAATCGTCAAAGCGTCTTAACCAACCTTGGGCCTGTTCCTCTAACTCGGGCAATTTTCCTGACTTAGCCACCAACGTCAGCAACACCTGTCCCGTATGGCGTCCCACCCGCACCCCAAGATGACGAATTTCTCCCTGGTGGTTCCGTTCATCGTAAATCGTCCAACCTAATCCAGCAATATCTTCTTTAATCTGGGCCAGAAAGGGATTGAGTCGCTCATCTTGAACCGGACATTGGTTGAGATTGACCAGTTTATGAGACCCTTTTTGGTAGTATCCGGCTCGGACTTGTCCCGTCGGCGATCGCTGCACCGGATACGTCGCCTTGTTACGATATCTTAATGTCTCCCCCGTGGTTTGAACCGCATTGACCCGAGGTTGCTCGAAGCCCCCAATCCGAGTTAGGGCCTCGATGAGTTGATTCCGTTTCGCCGCCAGTTGGGCCGCATCCGTAAGATGTTGCCACTGACAGCCGCCGCATTTATCGGCCACAATACAGGGGGGACGCTGACGATCAGGGGATAGCTCCTGAAACTGCTGCACCTTTCCCCGAGCATACTTGCGTTTGACTTGTACGAGGCGAACTTGGACGCGATCGCCAATGGCCGTATCGGGAACAAATACCACCCGATCGCCGCCTTTTCCAACACCGTCGCCACTATCGGCGAGAGCCACAATCTCGACATCGACACATTGTCCTTGTTCCATGGTTAAAAAAAAGAAAGGATGAGGGAAATTCCAGTATCGGTGACTTGGCGCTGAACCGCCGTTCGATATAATGAGTGAGTCTAAAACTGACTCCCCTTGGGAGCCAGCTCACTATAGTATCTAACGATTTCAATAAAATCATGAGCGTTGTTAGTCAAGTCATTCTACAGTCCGATGACGAGTTGCGGTATCCCAGCAGTGGCGAACTGCGAGGAATCCAAGACTTCTTCCAAACCGGCGAACAGCGGCTTCGCATCGTTGAAACCCTAGCCGAAAACGAGAAGAAAATCGTTGACAAAGCCTCTCAGGAGCTTTGGAAACGCCGTCCCGACTTCATCGCCCCCGGTGGAAACGCCTTCGGACAACGGGAACGCAGCCAGTGCATCCGCGACTATGGCTGGTATCTTCGCCTCGTCACCTACGGGGTTCTCGCCGGAAGCAAAGAACCCATCGAAACCATTGGTATCATTGGCGCACGGGAAATGTACAACGCCCTCGGCGTTCCCATGCCCGGTATGGTCGAAGCTATGGTCTGCCTCAAAGAAGCCTCTCTCGCTCTCTTGAGCAACGAAGACGCCGAAGAAGCTGCCCCCTACTTTGATTACATCATCCAATCGATGTCAAATTAGCCACAGGTCTCACATTTCTCTAGTTTTAGCTGTTTCTACATTTCGGCTAGTTGGCTCGGTTCTCTCGTCAAGCAACTCCACTAGCCGGATATTTTCTCGGGCCTCAGCTCTTGCTCTATCGACAACTTTGTGCTAGAATCAGGGTAGATTCAGAACAAAACAAACAAGTGAATAAACGTCGCCGCGACTGGCGACTAAGGTAAGGCGGGAGGGGATTCTTTTTCAGACGAGAATCCAAACATCTAGCCTGCAACAAAATAATTAATGTTAATTTTTGTATCAAAATTCCCGATTCCGGTGTTCCCTTCTCTTGCCTATTCCCTAAAACAACCATCCCCCAGCCGAACCGTCCCTCCATCAAGCACCTTAGCAATAACCCCAACCTGGCCATGTTGAAACAGCTTCGGAAGTTGAGCAAATAGAGACAGATCGCGATCGCCCGTATCCGGGTTCACATCAACATTCAGGCAACGGCCAATCCGAGCCGTCACCTCAACCCGAGCCGTCCCCAATCGTCCTTGGCGTCCCAGCCAAGCGAACTCACCCCAAGGGGGAACCCCATCTACCACAACATTCGGACGAAATCGCCGCACATCAAGCTCAGCCTCTCCCAGCTTAGCCGCAATATCATCCAGAGTCGCCTGTGACACAATCGAGACTTGTCCTTGATAGCGATCTTGATAGCGCGTTTCCCCCGTAGCCGTACCAATCAGACGCACCGGAGTCGCCTGAGGATGTCGAGCCGTCGGACTGGGGGTCAACCCCTGCAAATAATCCGTCACAAACTGACCAAGGCGATCGCGTCCCACCTCAGTCAGAACCGATTCCACCAGAACCGGCCCTTCATCAAGACACAATTCCAACTCTTGGCGCTCAGCATCATAGCGACAAGTTAACGCCGCCAACTCTCCCCAATCATTTTGAACCGCCAGATGCTTCTTAGAACACCAAGGCGTCTCAGACTGAGGATTTCCCATATCCGTGAACATAAACGCAAAAGCGCGATCGCCCACAACCCCAAAATCCCGTCGCAACTCCACGCGATCGCACCCTTGCGCGGTCAACCCCTTCACCGGATACTTAAAAATCCTTGTCACCTCAATGGCGCACATTTAAAAATTATCCTTCTGATAGCCCTCTAACAACTCCAACAAATCCCGTTGGCCCTGAACCGGCAACAAATCCCGCAGAGGGAGTTCTCGTCGTCCAGCGCCGACCGGAACCAACATCTCCTGTAACACAGACTCCAAAGCCGCCTCGGAGAGAGTATCAGCTTCTAACAGCGGATAAAACCGTTCCGCCAGAGGAATATGCAGATGAGCATCACCGAGATAGAGATGCCATTTAGCAAGATCAAGATAAATTTTGTCAGCAATCTCAGCCGCAAGAGTTTCAATTTCCCGAGTGGTAGCCGTCATAGACCCTTTCGATCACCTAACATCATCTCGATGATAAGACATTACGCCGACTAGCTCGCCGCCACCTCCTCACCTTTCACCAAAATCACAGGAATGGGGCTAGTTTCTAACACCGTTTGGCTAACCGACCCCTTGAGAAGATTATCCCAAGACCGACCTTGAGGCTGACCAATCACAATATCCGACAGCGACTGCGATCGCGCCACCTCAACAATCGTTTCAGGAACCCCCCCCGGACGAATCCAGACCCGATGACGAACATCCGCCAGCAACCGTCCAATCATCGGCTTCAGGAGAACCAGCAACTCAACATCAGGCGTATCACTCACATACAGCACCAGCACCTCCCCATTACTGCGACGGGCTAAATCCGCCGCTTTCAGCAACACCCGCTCAGCCATCGGCGAAGTATCCACCGCCGCCAAAACCGAGACCCGTCCCACCGCCCCCACCTGCGTCGGATCAACAATTCCCTTCTCCAACAACAGCGGCGCAAATTGTTGCGTACCCCAAGCCCCCAACGGCGCCGTCACCAGAATCGACAACACCGCCAACGCCAGAATTTCTGACCCCCCCGTCCCCCCTTGCGCCAGAGGAACCGCCCCAATCGCCGCTTGCACCGTAGCTTTCGCCATATTACCCGGAAACAAAAACAGCCGCTCCCTCCAAGTCCAATCACTCCCCAGCGTCGAGAGATACCAACCGAGCGATCGCCCCAGGCCAATCCCCAACAGCAACAACAGCAAACCCCTCAGCCAAATATCCCCGAGAACCGGTAACGGTAACGTCGCCCCCAACAGCACAAACAAGACAATTTCGGCCACCATCCACAACGCATCAAACCCCTCTCGCAACCGTCGCCCTAGAGGCGCATCCAACTGCACCACAACCAATCCCAACGTCATCACCGCCAAATAGCCAGAATACAGCGGCAAGACCCGCTCAAAAACGATTAAAAACAGCGCGATCGCCGCCCCAACAAGCACATCCTGCAACGATTTTTGAGTCCAATGCTGTTTGACCACTAACGACACCAAAATATGAGCAGCCAGATAGCCGAAACCCAGCCCAAGACCGATTTTTAACATCAGCTCTAAAGGCAATAGCTGTAGCGGCGAGAGGGTCGTCTCCCCCAAACGGATACCCCGGCTATCCTGGCGCAGAATCCCCAGCAGCAAGCTAAAGACCAAAAGTAACAACACATCCGAAAGAGCGCTCCCCGTGAGAATCGCATCAGGAATCCCCTTGTCCACCCCCCAGCCCAGACTTTTGAGACGTAACATCCCCGGAACAATCACCGCCGGCGACTCAGCCGCTAGAATACAACCCAGGAGCAAAGCCGTCGCCGGGTCAAAATTAAACAGAACAATCGCGATCGCCCCAACAACAAGCATTTCCGACAGAGCCGGCAGAAGTCCCAGACGCAGCGCCACCGAACCTTGGCGGGCCAACTTCTGGCGATCGAGACCTAAGCCAGCCTTCATCAAAATAATCATCACCGCCAACGTCCGTAGCCCGTCCGCCGAGTCGAGCACCTCAACCCTGAGAACATTCCCTAACTCGGGTCCCGTCAAGATCCCAATCACCATCATCCCTAGTAGGGGAGGCGCACCAACACGACGGGCAATTTGTCCGCCGAAGAAACCCATAAACAGAATCCAGAGAGTGCTAGGGAGCATGGACGACACGGCCGATCGCGATCGCCGAAGGATTGGGACATTGACAATCCCCTCATCATAGCCGTCGAACGAGCCAGCCCTCAAGTCGACTCCGACACCGGTTCATAATGGCGACATCCCGCACAAGGACCATGGGGATTAATCGCACAGCGCATCAGTTCCGAGCGCGCATTATAGCGACAAGAGAGATCTCCAATTAACCAACGGCCCTGCACACAGGTCATTTCCTGCGGACGTTGAGCCGTTTGCACATACAGCGCGATCTGATGCAACCGATAGCGACCCGATTTGAGTTGATAGCGATGTCGTCGTTCTAAAACTTTATAGGTCTGTTGCTCCAGGTCAAGGTAATGACCCGGTTGAGGAGTCCAATCAAGATATACCCGTCCCAAAGACTGGGTAGACTCGCTGAGAATCAACTCCGTCGGTAAAGAATCTGGCTCCATCGCTCCTGCTCTGATTAAACGTCCTAGTCTAACCTAGTTCACTTGAGCAATGAGTTTCAACAGACATCAGACAACAGACCTTAACAGTTAATCCCTCCGTTTCCTCTTAGCGATTCCCAGCCCGATCCGCCTCAGTCTCCGGCAACATCCTCACTCGCCCCGAGAGGCGATCAGCCAGATCAATACCTTGGCCAAAATGACCAATCACAGTAATCGCCGAAACAAGGAAGTAAAAACCACGAATCCCCCACATACAGACTGAAAAGAGAAAAGACAGATCATCAGGATTCATCCCCACCTGGCGTTCAACTCGGGAAACCGCTTCCGATTCGAGAGGATCTCGTTCTTCAAACTGTCGCACATACAGCGGTAGACTCGGGTAGCGAGCGGTATGGAGATAGAACCCCCAAATCCCCGTTTCCTCAATTCTTTCATAGAGATAGCGATCAGTTTTTAATCTTGACTCGGTTATCGAAATCCCTTCATTAGCCGCAAACTCGTTGATCCAGTTGTCATAGCGAATGATCGTACCGAAACTCAGCAGCGTCGGCAACAGTAAAATAATAATCAGAGCATTAAAGCGAATCCCCAGATAGCGAGGGATCAAAGCCGTCGCCACCCCTAGACCCAAGCCCAAAATAGCAAAGACCAAGACATTAAACACTTCAACAATCTCAATTCCCCGCAACAGGTCTCCAAGCAGATTGATACTATAAATCGAATTTTCAGCCAGCAGCGCAGTTAAGAGCTTGACTAACGCCGCCACCGCGATCACCACGCCGCTCACCAGCAGAAACAACAGCACCCCAACTAGAGTTTTGAGCCGTGACAGTAGGGTCGGAGGTTGGCGACGGCGACGGGAGGCGATGGGAGTCAGGGATGCTCCATAGGCGACGGGGGGTCTAGCCTCCGAGAGAGGAGGGGGAGCCGGATTCCCCCCGAACAGCGGTGGATACTCAGCCTCCTGTTCCGAATCAAGTTGTATCGTCTCCCGCCACAGGGGAATCGTTCCCCCATTGAGATAACCGACAATCGTCACCTTACGAATCGAGTCAGCTTCGAGTTTTCGCAAACCCCGACAGATGAAGTTAACCATAAAGGCTCGCTCCGGCACCGTTTGTCCCGTCGCGATCGCCACCATACTCTGCTCCTGCACGCTGACATTCACCGTGATCTGTTTAGCTTGCAGAGAGTGATTCATCAGGGCGGCCAAGGCTTCGGCATTCCCTTGTCTTGCCCGGGTGAAAATTTCAGATCGAACCATCGCGCGTCCTGAAGTTCGTGGACTGGAGTAGAAACACTCATATTATCGAATAGTTTGCCCCCCAAGACCTGAGGCTGACGCAACCGTGACTCGGATCTCGTTCGAGACCCACTCGGGCGAGCCTATGGTGATTAATGGTTTAATAGAGGGAGTTTGCAAAATGACCTGTGGCAAAATTTTGCATGATTTACCAGCATACCATCCGTCTTGAGGATACCGATGCCGCTGGAGTGGTCTACTTTGCTCGTTTACTCTCGATCTGTCACTATGCCTATGAAGCGGCGATCGCCCAAGCGGGAATTCAGTTGGCTCAACTCTTAGCCGAGGGGGAACTGGCTATCCCCATTGTGGAGGCTCAGATTCGCTTTCTCGTTCCCCTCTATTGGGGAGACGAGATTACCATCGAGGTCTTTCCCAGAGAAACTGAGGCCAGTCAATTTCAGGTCAGCTATACCATCTACAAACTCGGCAGCGATCGCCCCGTCAGTCACGCCTCGACCCATCATGTCTGTATCAACCCCAAAACTCGCCAGCGTCAGCCTCTGACACCACAATTGACTCAATGGCTGCACTCACCCGATTCTCCAGAGTCCTCACCCTCTCCTAAAAGTTCAGCCAACCGATTCCCAGAAACACAGCCCATCGAGCCAGAGTAAACAGGGCCAACAATCCCCACATGAAAGGAAGAATCCATTTTTTATCGGAATAGCCCAATAGGGGGGTAAAGGCCACCAGAACCAGGAACAGAATCAAGAAAATTAGAAGAACTAGCATGGGAACAATAGAGAAGAAGACACTGTACTTTAGACGCGAACCCGCCCCTTTAGACCCAGGTTCTCTTGGCAACAATCACCATCTTGTATCAGTCTAGCAGGAGCATTACCTTAACCATGCCGCATCCTACTCCGCTCTAGCACTATTTTCAAGAAACTGTAATGTTTTGAGAAGACGAACCGCCGACTCATAGGCTTCTTGAGTCAGTTCCTGGCGTTCTTCAGGAGAATCCACAATGTCATCAACCAGCAAGTTGAGGAAACCAATCATCGGATTGAGACGGGTTCGCACCTCATAGGAGGTATTGATTAACGTTTCCTTACGAGCTTGTTGAATCGCATCCTCATTATCCTGCGAGAACTGAGCCTGATACAAGGTAGCGTAATAACTGTCATGTTCTAACAGAGATGCGTGAGACCCTACCTCTACCACTCGTCCTTGTTCCATCACCACAATCTGATCCGCATTACGAATTGTCGAGAGACGGTGAGCGATCACAATTGTCGTCCGATCATGACAGAGTTGCTCGATCGCCTCCTGAACTAACCGTTCTGACAACGTATCCAGGGCGCTAGTCGCTTCATCGAGAATCAGAACTTCAGGATCGCGGATAATGGCCCGCGCGATCGCCAGGCGTTGTCGTTGTCCCCCCGATAACATTACCCCGCGATCGCCAATAGCCGTATCAAACCCCTGAGGCAAATTCATAATAAACTCATAGGCATTGGCGCGTTTAGCCGCCTCAATCGCCTCCGCTTCCCCGGCCCAGTCACAACCATAGGTCAAGTTATATAAAACAGAATTATTGAAGAGAAAGGTATCCTGACTGACAATCCCCATCCGACGACGAATGGTTTTCATATCATAATTTCGCAAGTCCTCATCATCAAATTTAATACATCCTCTATAAGGATCATAAAAACGAGGAATTAGATCTGCTAGCGTTGATTTACCCGCCCCTGAACTTCCCACTAGGGCTGTCGTTTTTCCTTTGGGAATCCACAGGTTAATATCCTTGAGAGCCAAATCCTGATTACCACTGCTATACTTAAAATCCACTGACTCAAAGCGAATCCCGCTTGTTAGCTTTTCAAAAGGAATAGATCCATTTTTCATAAATGGCTTGTTGTCTCGATCTAGATAGTCAGACACAACCAAAATACTGGCACTTTTATTCGATAAACCGCTACGGATGTTGTTGACCGTTCCCACAACCGGCAATAAACGAAATAAGAGTAATAAGTACGTTAAAATAACCGCCGATAGCGCTTCAATCTGTTCAACGAAGAGATAGCGAGCCGCTAGGACAATTAAAAGTAACGAAACAATACCGGCTGTTTCGTTAATCGGGCCAATTACCGCTGAGTTTGCCTGAGACTTAAACTCACTCCGTTCCCGAGCATAAATTAGATGCTTTAGGCGAGAAGCTTCTAAATCTTCTGTGGCCACAGTTTTGATTAAATTAATCCCATTTAGGGTTTCAAATAACTTATTGGTTAATGCCCTAGCATCGCGAGTTAAATCCTGACCAAACTTTTTAGCTCGCTTAATAAAAACTTGGTTAATTAAGGCAACAAATCCCAGAATAACAACCGAGGCAAGAGTGAGTTGCCAAGAGATAGATGTTAAGATAGCAACAAAGAAAATAATGGTAATAACGGCAATTATAAGCTGACTGAATGAGCGAATAGCTGCTGAGGTTCGCCCCATCTCAGAATTCATTTTATTGACAACTTCACTAATTTTGTGACTCGAATAAAAATCAATATCAACATTCAAAAATACATCAATACCATCGTAGCGTAACGTCCGTGAAATTGATTGACCTAGGGCAGTCCCCACCAAGTTACTCGCATAGTTCGCAAAGTTTTTTAAAGCGATCGCCAGAAAGACAACCCCAGTTAAAATCGCCACCCGATAGTTACCCGAGAGATTATCCGCAAATCCCATCGCTTGTTGAATAATGGGAGGCATTCCTCCCATCATATTCGTCTCTTGTCCCAAGAGTGACAAAATCAAGGGGACAATCAAGGTTACACTGACACTATTAAAAATCGCCCCCGAAAATCCTAAGAGGATCGTCCCTAGAAACAGATAGGGCGACTGCAAAGCAACTTTAAGTAAGAGTTTATTGGGAGACATAAAAGCGAGGGCAAGGTGAACCTTCAAGACGACATAAACTGTTTACAAATTTTAGGAAGATTACAGCGATCGCACCACATCAGAGAGCAACCGCGACATCGCCTCAATACTATAGTGTTGAATACAACGCGTTCGTGCCAAAGCTCCTCGACGTTGTGCGTCTTCAGGATGATCAAGAATCCAACGAATCTGTTGCGCGATCGCCTCAGGGGTTTCAGGTTCCACTAAATACCCAGAATCTTCAAGGATTTCGGGAATATCCCCAACCCGAGTCGCCAGAATTGGTTTTGCCATAGACATACCATCAGTCAGCTTTAGAGGAAACTGGGCCAACGCCGCCGGAGTTTCCCGTTGAGGAACCACAATGATATCAGCCCCCGCCACCACAAATGGCATTTTAGTTACCGGTTGCGGTGGAAGTTGAATAATCCAGCGGCCCCATCGCTGCATCAACTGCTGATCATAATCATCGTAAGGACTCCCTCCCACAATCACCAACCGTAGCTCAGGACAATCGAGGCGATCGAGGGCCAATAAAACATCCTCAATCCCCTTATAAGGGCGAGGTGCTCCCGGAAACATCAAGATGCGATAATCCGAGAGTCCATAGGCCTGGCGGCTCAGCTGTGGATCATAAGCATCGGGATTAAACAAATCCGTATCCTTACCATTAGGGATTTTGACACCGCCAAAGCGAGTTTGCAAAAACTCAGTATGAACCGTAACCGCATCAGCCTGACCGACACGAGACTCCATCCAACGCAGATAGAGAGGATGATCCGGATATCGCAAGGCTCCCCGAGGTTTCAAGGTATCCTGAGCTAACTGTCTCAGGCTGGGACGATAGCGATAGCGATCGCCCCCATGCCAACTCAACTCCCAATCATCAATATCTAAGATAACCCGACAGTCCGTGATGCGTTTATGCCACAACGCTAACCCTAGCGTCGTTGGTTTCGGACGCAGAGCATAAATAATATCAGTATCGAGTTGCTTCAACAACGCCCGCGATCGCCCAATAAACCCCGGATAATACTCACCCGGAACCGTGACAATGGGAACATCACTCACCGTTGGCTCACAAGGCTCATCCCCAAACACAAATCCGTAAATCTTGACCCTAGCCCCCATTCGTTCTAGGGCCTGGGCCAACAAAAACGTTCGTACCGCCCCACCCCAGCGTCCAGCCCCCTGTTTCGAGAGATCACTGACCAAAATAGAAATCCTTGGGGAGGCGACCGGAGCATTGACCGTCATAGCAGTTCTCATTGAGGTGAAGTACAGCAAAGACCCTGTAGAAACCGATGATAAGCATATGCCAACGCTCCCCAACTGAAACCGGTTGCTGGATTAGCCAGAGAACTGCCAATCTCAACGAGGTCACCTTGGATGACGAAACCTGCCACAACACTCGACTCATCAGGAATCCGGTTCATTAGGGTCTGCCAGAGGAACAGCGATCGCCAGCTCAACCGGAACCTTAAGGACTTAGACTCAGCCCAGGATTGAGCGATTTACCTCTAAGCCTCCCCTAGCTTAGGCCAAGGTAGCACACTCTTTGAGCAAGCGGGAGCCTTGCACCGGGAGCCAGATCCGTGGCCGAAAGCCTCATTCCGGGGGGACGATCGCCCTCATTGCCCCCCATGCCAACCCCGGAGAGACCCTGAATTGATCAACGCCGAGCGCCATCTCTCGGCCGTCGGCGGCGGCGTCGATACATAGTCGCCCCCGCCACCAACATCCCCGTCAGAGTTAAAGCCCCAAACACCGGCCAGACTTCCCCCGTTTCCAGGGCCTGACGTCCCGAACTCCCCAGCATCACAATCGGTAAAATCCCCGGAACTGTGCCGAGTAAGGTTCCCAGTAGATAGTCCCGAACCCGAATCCCACTCAACCCCGCCGCAAAGTTGACCACACCATAAGGAATAATCGGCAATAGGCGAATCGCAAACAGATAAAACACCCCTCCCTGCTGGAGTTCGGCATCTAACGCTCGCCAGCCCTGGGCCATCCGCCGGGCGATCGCCTCGCGCCCCACCGTTCGACTAAACCCAAAAGCAATCATCGCCGCCAGAATCGCCCCCAAACTGCTCCAAACCGTTCCCCAAACCACGCCAAACAAAGCTCCTCCCATTAAATTGAGAGGCGTCGAAGGCAACAACAGCAACGTTCCCAGACTATACAGAACTAAATAGAACAGTGGTGCCCACCCACCCGCCTCCTCTAGCCCCGATCGCATCTGTTCAGGATCGAGTTCCCTCAAACCATATATCCCTAGAACACTCATCACCATGCAGAACAGCAGCCATTGAATGGGCGTACCACCACGAGGCGGTTGACTCATAACGCCTCTCCCCCAGATTGACTCAACGGGGACACTTGACCGTCATTCCCCTGATCTTCAAAACCATAGAGATCCCGAACCAAATATAAAGGACGGCCTTTGACCTCTTCATAAACCCGTCCTAAATACTCACCAATTACCCCCAAACTAATCAACTGAATCCCCCCCAGAAACAACACAGCCACCATCAGCGAAGCATAGCCAGGAACATCAATGCCGAAAATTAGAGTACGAATCACTAAAAAAACAGCATATACCAGAGCCATCGAAGAAATCACAAGTCCAACATAACTCCAAACCTTCAACGGGAAAGAACTAAACGCCGCAATTCCATCAAGGGCAAAATTCCAGAGTTTCCAGTAGTTCCACTTACTTTGGCCCGCATAGCGAGGATCGCGATCATAATCAATCGCAATTTGCCGATATCCCACCCAAGCAAATAACCCTTTCATAAATCGATTCCGTTCCGGAAGTTGTTTGATAGCCTCCACCACCCGTCGATCCATCAAACGAAAGTCCCCTGTATCTTCGGGAATAGGAACCTTACTAACTCGTCCAATCAAGCGATAAAAGTGAGTCGCACTAAACCGTTTTAGCCAAGTTTCCCCACGGCGATCGCGACGAGTTCCATAGACAACATCATAGCCTTCTCGCCACTTTTCCACCAACGCAGCAATCAGCTCGGGAGGGTCTTGTAAATCCGCATCTAGGGGAATTACGGCTGCCCCACAGGCAAAATCCAAACCAGCACTAAGGGCAATATCTTTACCAAAGTTACGGGATAAATTTATGATTTTTATCGCTGGGTTTTGCTGATGATAACCAATTAGGTTTTCTAAGCTTTTATCGCAACTTCCATCATTAACACAAATAATCTCATAACTTAAATTAGGAATTTCTAGGCTTTTTATGACTCGTTTCAACAGACAATTCAAATTGTCTTCCTCATTATAAATGGGAATAATAATGGAGAGTGTTATCTGCGATCGCTCAAAATCGATGTCCATTCCCATGAATCGAGTTCATCCAGGTTTTGTTTTGAATGATAGCATCAAAACAGCCCCAAGCAGTATGCAAAACGTTTTGATGTCTTGCCTGAGAGTTTCGACGTACTCTCAAACCACAAAATCTTAAGTATAAACAATCTGGATTCGTCCCAATTGTATGCGATCAAAAATTGCGTTAATTTGCTGATAGTCTTCAATAGACAACCCTTGACCGGACAAGAGCAAACACGTTAGCTTTAAATAATCCTGATGGCTAATCACATGACTATCTAAACATGACTCAATCAGCGATCGCCAATAGCCAATTGTCTTTCCCTGCAAAGCTTGACCCATAATCTATCTCACGTGACATCCCTCTTGAAACCGTCATCTTAGATTAACTCATGTTAGGTTAACTCATGTTAAGTCACATCCATCACCCTGACTCATATCTCACCATGGAGATTTACCGACTTCCCGCCTTATCCGACAACTATATCTTCCTCCTGTACGATCGCCCCCATCAGGTCGCTGCCGTGATCGATCCCGCCGAAGCGGCCCCCGTCCTAGCCAAACTCCAGCAACTCAACGCAACCCTCACCACCATCTTCAACACCCATCACCATGCCGATCATGTCGGCGG
>CAZXWM010000049.1:0-16053 GCA_964644215.1 uncultured Phormidium sp. | reverse complement strand
GGCTGGCGAAACTGGGCCATTGTTCTCCCTTGGCTTGGAAGCGCATCTGGGAGAGGCGATCGCCCACTTGGGCCAGCCGTTGTGGGGGGCGGTCACTGAGTCCGCTGACATCTAAAAGGGCATTTCCTTCTCCCGAAAACCCTTCATTGAGTTTGACCACAAATCGCTGGGCCTGGGGTTGGCGATCGCATAACTCGGACACCGCCTGAGTCAAGTCTTCCACGGAATGAACTAACTCACTTCCGGGAGGATGAGGAATCCCGCAATCGCTGAAAAGCTGACGAGAACCAGCTTTAGTTCCCCAATAGAGGAGGTCGGGATCTAGGGCTAACAGAGGAATCCCTAGGCGTACCGATAACTCCCGTTCCAAGGGGGTGGCGTTGAAACAGACCATATAGGATTGTTCGGGTCGTAAGGCCCGCCAGATGCGTTCAATTAAGCGGGGGCGATCGAGGATTTTCTGGGTCAGGGGTTGCGGCGAGGAATCGTAGGTGGAGAATAAGAGGAGGCGATCGCGGGCGTGGGAGAAGGGAATACCGGGTAGGAGTTGCAGATAATAGTCAATGGTACTGGGGTGAAGGGGTTGCGAGGTGACGTAGATGAGGCGAGTTCGGGGGTTGCGCAGGCGAATCAGAGAATAGAGGTTGCGTTCTTCATAATGGTGAACCCCGGCGATTTTTTTGAGTTCTCGTTGATCCAGGGTAATGGAGGGAACTACGAGAATATCATTATCATCTCGGTCCAATTGGTCAATGGTCTGCCAGCGATCGCGCAGTTGTTTCTGAAGGGACTTAAAGCGTTCCTGAAGTTCCGACTCAGGGATGGATGCACTAAACATACGGAGTTTTGTAGTAATTTTAGTGATGTTCGATAGGTGATGATGTAGCCTAAAAACGACTGGTGGTGGATATTTTTAACAATGATACGATGGCGATCGTGGAGGTGATGGCATGAGCCAAGATGTTAGCATCCCGCAGCGCGACGACGTGCTGGCGACGTTGCGGTCATTTTTGCGCGATCGCGGCGAAGTCTACAGGTTAGAAGCGTTGGGCTGTTTCGGTTCAGTGGCGCGATCGCAGGCCACAGCTAAAAGCGACGTAGATGTAGTTTATCGCCCCCAGCCAACGGCAAAGCTGACGCTGTTTGACTTAGCTCTGATGCACGAAGAACTGGTAGCACGGCTAGGACGACCCGTGGACTTGATTGCACTACACCAGAGTACACCGCTGCGCCTGAAGGAGCGCATAGAACAGGACGTTGTCTATGTCTGACTCAGCTTGGTTACGGGAACGCCTGGAGGCAATTCTGGAGGCGCTTGAGCGTGTACCGCGACGATTAGCCAGAGTGCGAAGCCCCCAGGATTTTGTCGCTAGCGAAGAAGGGCGAGAGCATCTCGACTCAATCTGCATGGTGCTGTTGTCCGTCGGGGAAGCGTTCCGGCAAATCGACGAGAAGACACAGGGGGAATTTCTGCGGCAGTATCCCCAGATTCCATGGCGAGCTGTCATCGGTATGCGCAATGTCCTCGCTCACGACTATTTCAATGTCAATCCAGAGGTAATTTTCAACACGTGCGAAATTTACCTCAAGCCGTTGGTTGAGACAGTACAGCAAATGTTGCTAGACCTAGAAAGAGATTCCTGACAATTGCACTCCATCCTGACTTCCCTGATTCCCCGTACGCCATCCTCCGGCCTAGAGGTTCACCTGGACTGGCATTCTCATTCACAGCGACTGAGTTATCATCAATCTAGTCCCGAATCCTCAAGAACCCGAAGCCTACCTGCAGTGCGATCGCAGATCTCTTGTGGGTTAGGCTGAGCTAGCTTAACCCAACCTACCGTTTGCTTTCTGACAGGTTAAACTGAGAGTAGACAGGTAAGTATTCTCATCAATTGAGTAGGTTGATTTAGACGAACACATTGGCATCGAAGGTCTGTTAGTAGGTAGGCAAAGTGGCGAAAGTCAGCAGTCTTTTGAACGTTGGCTAGCAACACGAGATAATGCTTCACGGCTTGAGAAGGCTAACCCTTCAGATACAGCAGATAGTTGAGAGGAAAAGTAGTTTCATCTATCTACGTTGTCTAACCTTTCCCACTGGCGTCAACGAATTAAGACAATTGAGTAAAGAATAATCTATGAACTACCGAAACTACATCACAATGGAACCCAATAAGCGCGGCGGCAAGCCTTGCGTACGCGGATTACGCATCACCGTCTATGAAGTGCTTGAGTACCTGGCTTCCGAGATGACCGAAGCCGAAATTCTCGACGACTTTCCCGACCTGACGAGAGAAGACCTAAAAGCCTGCATCGCCTATGCTGCGGATCGCGAACGGCGGTTTATGACCGCTCCCCTATCGGCATGAGATTACTTTTTGATGAGAATCTATCGCCCAAGCTTCCAAATTGCTTGAGCGATCTTTTCCCAGACTCGCTTCATATTCGAGATGAGAGTTTATCTCTGCTTGCTTTATCGTGATGCACCCATCAGATGCACCCAATTCATGACATGGAGAAGCCTAATGCAAATCAAAATCGATTTACCGCCAGATCTTGAACAAGACTTAATCCGTCAAGCAGAGCAATCTAATGTTCCATTACAAACCATAATTCTGCAAGCCTTACGTCAGACAACACAACGACCGTTTGTTTGTACGTCTCACTGGCCTGAGGCTATCTTGTCCTACGAAGGAAGTCCCGACTTTCCAGCATTTGAATCTTACCGAGATGAACTCCTTACGCCTCGTGACCCGGAACTATAAGGAGGTGCCACATGAATGAAACACAACGCCGGTCACAACAAGCAAAAGAAGTCTTGCAGCGAGCAGTTATCAAGGCACTGGAGCAAAAACGACGACTCGGTCAATACGCCGTCATCTACCAAAACGGGCAGGTGGTGCGCCTCGAACCCGGTGAAATCGCAGAGAAAGGTAGAGGTTGACTATGGAACTGCACCCTAACTTCCCCGTTTCCCCGCATAGGAGCCTCACCTATCCTACGGATTTGTTTCTGAAAGCTCCACAATTAGCTGGAACTTCATGCCTATTTAACTAGGATTTCGACAAGCTTGAGATAACTTATTTTCTAATTCTTCCTTTTTTTGTTTCAGGGTGGTTTTTCGTTCTTTTAGACTCAATATATTCTGATTTAACTCAAATTTTGAAGGAGGGTAATCGGTTAGTATTTCTTCTATTTCAAGCTGGGTTATTGTTTGATTTAATAACTCTAAATTATTTAATATTTGTTCCTTTTGTTTTTTAAGAATTTGGACTAAATTATAACGACTACCTTGGGTTTTAGGAGCAACCGCTACTGACTCCTGTTTTGGGGAAGAAGTGATATTCGTTTCTATTCCTTCCAACAAAATTGTAGATTTTTGAACTAGTGATTTCAAATCTACATCCGGAAAAACAAATAAACCCTCTAATTTATATCTATCTATGATAGAATGATTGATGTCTTTAGTGTCAATTCCAAATTTAGATACAATTAGAATTTTAGCTGTATTGGGATGATTCAAACTTATATAATCACAAAGCAGAAAACCCTCGTGGACCTGAGGGCTTCCTGAATACTCCAAATTATCAGCGGCGATGACCAAATCAAAATCTTGATCATTCAAAAAAGATATAGCATTCTCAAATCCTGAAACTGACTTGAGTTCTAAATTAGCATTTAATGAGTTGAAACCAATATCAAAAGCCCTACTAATCGCCTGTGATAAGCTACTATTGTTAGTGACAATCAAAACTCGCTTGATGTTGTTTGGCTCAGACGTTTCCTCTAAAATCTCAGGCGTTTCCCCTAAAATCTCATTTGATTCAACTAAATTCTGGAATACCATATAATTAAATTTATTGCTATTTACTACTATAGAGTCACTACTTAATTCAACAAATAGATTTTTGGAGTAAGGCAAAATGGATTGAAGTTGTTCAGACAGGCTTTGCGCATCTAGATCGACTATCGCCGTTCCCAAAGAAGTTTCCCAACGAACTGATAGATGTAGTATTTTTTCCAGAAATTCATAATCTACAACATTTTTTTCGATTCTATAAAATTTGAGCCAGTGAAAAAAATCAATGTATTTTCCATTTTTTGAAAATTGTTCTAACTTAGATACAAGTTTATCCGCAGCCCGGTGGAAATTTGTTAATCCCGACTTGCACCAAGAAAACTTTTCAGGATCTCCAACAAATTCTAAAAGTCGATCATTCTTTTGCGAATCTAGGTATTGAGTCGCAAAATCATTGAGATCTCCCAGTTTCTTACGGTGAGCTTCATTATCATGATCCCAGTAATCTCGACAAAGCACCATACGAACTGCCGGATCCATTTCATATAAATCTCCTCCTAGATGTTGACAAAGTGGAGATAGCAAAATATCTGAGATCGCAATCCAGGGAGCCTGAGGCACAAAGTTTTCCCGTAAACAATACACGAGATCAGATGTCAGATTGAGGAACGGGTATGCCGCATGAGCCGCTAAATCATAGTAAATTCCGCCATGCTTTTCATAAAATCGGTCGATTTGACGCTCGGCCCGTTGAGATTCTGATTCAGATATTTCAAATTTCATGATGTTGTTCAGTAGTATAGAGTAGCGATCGCAGAATCTATTCCCACCTGACTTAGTTGAAACATATCACCTCCAATAGTCTGGAGATAGGCTTTCACGTCTTCAGCAGTGGTATCTTGCCAACGGTCTTCAGGGACTGGATTGAGCCAGAAGATCCAACGAACCCGCTCAGCAAGTTGATTTAGAAAGGTTTGAGTCCTCTCAACTCGCCTGCTTTGATAGGTCTGTTGAGCTGCACCTGTATCACTTATCACAACTGCGACAGTCCACTGTCGGGAGAGAGAGTGTAACACCTCGCCTAAATCCCGACTTGGTCCGGTACGACCTTGGCTTCGGAGATAACCATAGGGCACATTCTGGTAATAGTATGGCTCAACACGAGCAAAATACTCAGGTTCGATTGTCTGAACAAGCCGATCGCAGGCTCTATGAAAGGGAATCATCGAACCATTAAAGTCGATAAACAGTGCCAGTTCAGTGAGATCTACCCTTTGTGGCTGCCAGGGAATCGACCACAAGATCCCATCTCGTTCAATAGCGGCGATCGCTTTGGGGATATCCACCTCAAGCGATCGCCGCTGAGTATTGGATTGCACGGGAACTCGAGTTGTTTGTCGTAAGCGTCGCCAACAACGACGAGTCAATTCAAATTGGAAGGGAAAATCTCTGGGTTCAACAATATATGGTTTGCCGTCTGGTTTGCTGTCTATCCTCCATGATGGAGGTGTATCAGCTTGGACAGCTGGTGTCACGACCATAGAGGAGACATTTATAGAGGAGACATTAGACGCTCCTAAGAAAGATGAGTTAGCTGATGACCTAGAGATTGAGGCATCTATCAGCTCAACTTGTCTATTGTGCGCCACCTCACCTTGGCCACTTTCTGGAGTATCCTCCTGATAGTCAGCAAAAATTGCGTTAAATTGTTCTAACTGAGTCGGTTCGTGAGATTTCAGCCAGATGAGGGAACAGAGGAACTTCAAGTCTTCAAGACTTTCACAGCCAAACCCATGTTCGAGTCCTTTTAACACTAGCTCATAATCATCAACACGTAACCCTAGGGGTTGACGGAGTCGTTGAAATAAATTATAGAGCGGTAAGGTAAACATGAGTGAGACTAGGAAAATGGGCGAGGATAGTATATGAAATAGTTAACTCAATAGTATCTGACCATCTTGAATTTTATTCACGGCGCCTATTCAAAGTTTCAATATCTGACTGTGATTTTAGTAAAATACCAATCTGAGCGGGGTCGTTAAGTACTTCTGCAATTTGTGTGGCCGTCTTATTGTTCGCAAGCAAAAAGCTTAACCAGTCAATCAGTTCACTGGTCGTCGGTGGCTTTTGCAAATATGCAGTACCACGAATCTCAAGAAACTTTTTGATAGCAGCTTCGATAATATCCTCAGGAGTTTTGTTGCTAAAATTCCTCTTAAATCGTTCCTGGACGATTCGGGTGAGTTGTGGTTCATCAGGGAACTTCAAATAAAAGAATAAACATCGCCTTAAGAAAGCTTCAGGTAAAGGACGCTCCTGATTGCTTGTGATAATCACAATGGGTTTATTTGACTTGCGATATTTTTTTTCTGGAATCTCAACACCAGTACCAATTTCCTTGGCATCAAAATACCATTGATCTAAATCTCGCAGTAAATCATTAGGTAAATCTATATTTGCCTTGTCAATTTCATCAATAAGCAAAATGGGACGAAGATTGACACCACAGTTTATCCCCTTTAACTCAGGACGTATCTCCCAAACATTAAAGGCTTTGCCAATTGGTCCCCATTGAATATAATGATCACGATTATTGACACGATTACGGAGTTCCTCCTCTTGTTCTGAGTCTATCTCATTTTTACCAGTAGCTAAAAACTGAATATCCCGGAGTCGTCCCAAGGCATCAAAGGTATAACGAGCTTCATCCGCCGTGGAACGAGAGGTAACGGCCCAGGCGAAAAATGGCCATTCCGTACCGTTGAGATACTTTTGTCCAAATTCATAAGCCATAGCAGATGCCAGCAAAGTTTTACCACAACCCGGTTCTCCTTGAATAAGTAGAGGTTTTTCAAGGGCGATCGCAATGTTAACGGCTTTTTTAAGATCGTCTCCTGGAATGTAGGGATATAGATCATCTAAATTTGAAGAGTCGGGCTGAATATCTCCCTCATAACAGGGATTAGATGTCTGATCTTGCTGTTCTGTCATGATATTGACTCCAAATCAATTTTATTTTTTAAATGTTTTTTCTGTATGGTATTCCAGATATCTTGTTGATCCAGAATTTCAAAGATATGTGTCCAACTTTGGTAACCATTCGCATATTTGTACTGCCCTTCATTGCTCATGCTATCAAGAACTC
The DNA here is from genome assembly GCA_964644215.1 of uncultured Phormidium sp. Classification (GTDB taxonomy): domain Bacteria; phylum Cyanobacteriota; class Cyanobacteriia; order Cyanobacteriales; family Geitlerinemataceae; genus Sodalinema. The sequence goes on along the minus strand of CAZXWM010000049.1, from coordinate 9,109 downwards.
TCAAAATTAGAGTGGGGGTCACCTGAAGAATGTTCGCTAAACGGCTCCTCCGACTTTCATCATATCCCCAAGTCCGACAATCATAAATCCTTCTATTTGAGACTCCATTAACTATGGGCTGACTAGGTTCACCAAAATTTGAAATATAAAACTTGTCAGATTTAGAACTAGTTGCTATTGCTGCTTTCATATCTTCAAATGCAGTTTTTACATTATTTTTCACGAAAATCGGAGGGTCTATTTTGCCCAAAAAGCAAAACATAAAGGGAACACCTGGATGACGTTGGTGAAGTGAAACTAAGTTTTTAACTATTGTTTTCCAAGGCAAGTTGGCAGGGCAGCTACGATGCTCTACTGGAATTAGAATTGGTTTTAGTCCGCTTGTCCACTCCTGATATATATCTTCATATATGCTAGCGAGCGGATGTAAACTATGTGTTTCAATTTCTTCGTAACAAAGTACTTGTAAAAAGGTTTTAGTGTTTTCTGATTTTTCAACTTTTGGATTGTTATAATAACTAGAGATTTCTTCTAGCAAGCAAGAGAAATGCCAAGTTATTTCTTGCTTGCTAGAAGATTCAAGATAAAATATGCCAATTTTTGGCGCTTTACGTTCTTTATCAAGCCAATCTAGAAGCTGATTACGGGAGTCATAATAGTCTAGTTTTTGGAGGTCTGTCAACAATCTCTCAATAGATTTATTTGATATAGATGCTTGTTTAACTGCACCCAAAATCTGTATTGTGCCACAGGAAATATAGTTTGGGGTTTGTCCATTACTAGCTTCTGTATCCTTTCTAAGTAAATCAAACTTGGTCTTTAAACAAGCATGAACCTCAGGAAAATAAAGATTTTTATCTGAATTTTCATGATGCTCACACAATATTTCTTTTAAGGCTCTTGTAAAATAAGTTGAAGAGTGTGTTCCGTTTGTATTTTGAATATAAGACTCTTCTTCAGACCGACAAGCCACAGCAATCGCGAAATTTTGGGTCTTTAATTGATTTAAATCAAGGAAATGCAAGATTGTTTCTGCGTAGCAGCAATCTAATAAAACGGTTAGGCTTCTAAGTCCACGGGATACAAATTTTTCAAACAGCTTGGCTAAACTTTCAAATGAGATGGAGCTTTGACAGCTTTGAGGATTGCTATCACTCGCCGCTAAGCGTACCGAATAATGATCATTATCCTTCTGCTCGGCTTCCTTAAACACAAAGCCATGAGCAAGAATATAGATCAATACATCATCTTCGCCTGTTGTACATTTGAAGAATTTCTTTAATTTTTTTGCTAAAGAGTCATAGGGTATAATATATTCTGGATTTCTTGAATACTTAAAGAATTGCCTTTCTTTGTTAAACACTCCTGGGTAAAGAGTGACCTGCCAGTTTCCTCTTTGCCATAAAATAGTGCCAATATCCCGAGCATCTTGCCAGCAGCCATCTGGCAAACTCGTAAATCTTTCGTAATTTTTTATACAAATAATCAGGGCTTTTTTGGGCATTGACTGAGTTGCCTTAGCTAAGCTAAATATGGTAATGTACGGATTATAGCAGACCTGTCTCTAGCTGGCAAGTGATATGAGTCCTGAAAATACCATTGAAAAGTTAGTGTATCAAGACAAAGATGGAAAAGAATATGAAATTTATGTAGAAGTTGATGAGCCTAAAATTTATTCAGGAGAAGATCACGAAAATGACGATCCTAACGATGATGGTCGCGAGAGCCTATCAAATCGTAAACGTCTAACTCAGGAAATCCGAGAACAAGCAATTGAAGATATGAAAAAAGCTTCAGAAATGATGCAGGGATATGCAAAATTTGCTGTAGAGTCATTCCAGGAATTTGGTGCTGCTGAAGTTTCTGAAATTATGGTTGAGTTTGGACTTAAGTTAGGTGGACAAGTTGGAGCCGTGGTTACTCGCGCATCCGTTGATAGCACCTTAAAAGTACAAGTCAAGTTCAAATTCCCAGAATCGAGATCGCCAGAACCTGAACAAGATCAATAGGTTTGCGAGTTACTATACCCATTATGAGTTTGAAACTGACATGAGTCCATTTTCTTGATAGAGAAGGTTTTTCACCGTCTCTTGAAATTGTTTTATATCAAACATCCCATTGTCAGGAACTTTGAGGATAAAGGCATCGGCTTCTTGACGCTGTTCTTTGAGTTTACTGGGATAGGCAGTGGACAGGATTATTCTTGCCTCTGTAGCTTTATCTTTCATAGTTCGCAATAAGACAAGTCCATCAAGATTTTGATTTTCTTCGTCCACCAGTCGTAAGTCAAGGATTGCTAGGTCAAAAGTTTCTTTCTCCAAAAGTTCCGATGCCGACTTAAGACTGTCAGACTCAAAGATAGTAAGCGGTAACTCCATCTTCCCTAAAAGTATCTTAAAAATAGTACGCCAGCGTAGTTGGTCATCGACGATTAGAACTGTTTTAGGTGATGACATAATTAGCTCCTTATTCATGTTTAATTAGAGACTTTAACAGCAGGCAGGGTTACGGAGACTTTAGTTTGAACTCCTAACTCAGACTCAAAACTAATTTTACCTCCCATGTTTTCAAACACTGTTTTGGCACGCCAGAGTCCATATCCAATCCCCATAGGTTTTACCGTAAAGAAAGGCGTAAATACTTTTGACTGTAAATCTTTTGGTAATCCCACCCCTGTATCTTGGATTATCACCTTAACGGTATCTGTATTCAAATTTTGAGCTTGAACTCGCAAAATTCCTTGCCCTTTTTCTAAAACAGCTTCAATCCCATTTTTAAGGATTACCTCAAAAGAGTTAGCAATTAGAGATGCATATCCTCTGATAAACTTCAAGTTTTCGGGTAAGTCACGTTCCAACGTCACTATCCCCTGTGTCAAATCCTGGTGATGTAAAAGCTCTATCTCGGTTAGCAGGGAACTCAACAGTGTATTTAGATTGATGACTCGTTCGGGTTCTGGATTCTTCAGTTGATTGACTTCAGTTAAAAGATTTTGGAATTCATCCTGACAAGATTGAATGTAACTCTGACATTCTGAAATATTCAGGGATTCTGCAACTTTCAGCTCCATTTCCAAGAGTTGAAGCCAAATTGGAATTGTCCCAGCAATGCTATTGAGACGGTGAATGAAGTCTTGAGCAACCAATGAACGAGTAAGAACATTTTGTTGCTCAGCAACTTGCTCAGTAACTTTAGCATTGTACATTGTAATTGCTGCCCAGCGAGCTAAGTTTTCCAAGATACGTTGCTCATTTTCTGTGTAGGTCTTTTCTTTATCTTTGGTGCTAAATGTTGCGATAACTCCTAAACATTTTATTTCCGTTTCTTTCGTAAGTAAAATTGGAACTCCGAGCCAGGGGCAGTCATTATGTTTGTAGACATAATCATGACCCTCTGTAGCATACCAGGCTGAGGACTCCTCGGAAGTATGGCGAATTGCTCTCTTTGTCCTAATAATTTCTTCTGTTTTCCCACGGCCCTCATTTAGCTTTCTTGATGAATAGGGTTCGTCTTGCTTTCCCTCTACATACACCATGATGAATTCTACCAAGTCTGTTGTATCATCATAAGTTGCAAAATACATATTGTCAGTATCCATTAAATTAGACGCTTCCTGATGAATGTATTCTGCGATCGCCCTTGTATTTTGGGGACTATCCGAGGTGATGAATTTGATCAGCTCTTCGAGCAGATCCTGGTAAAATTTATTTTGTTCTTCTTCTGATTCCGATGTTTCAATTGCTACAGCAGCTGAGTCCGCTAAAGTTTTAGCAAGTTGCTGTTCATGAGCTGAAAAACCATTTTCTTCTCTACTTTCAAGGTTTAGAACTCCAAGAACTTCGCTCCGAAAAATGAGTGGCACGACTAACTCAGATCGAGTTTCAGGACTAACCTCAATGTAGTAAGGATCTTCTCCCGGTGCTACGCTAGGAGCATAATAAGGTTCCTTGGATTGAAACACATATCCAGCAATACCTTTGCGGGGATTAAAGGGATCTAAACTAATCGCATCATTCTTATAATCTAAATTGACTCGACCGCCACATTGAGATTCCAGTTTAATTTCATTACGTTCTTTATGATAAAGCCAGACATCGGCATAATCTGCACCAGTAAATTCTTTAGCAGTTTCTAGAATTTTACTCATAACAGACTCTAAAGAATTTTGTCTAACTTCTTCATAAATATCTCCTAACGTTTCGAGATTATCAATACGTTGCTGAAAGTTGTTTCGCTCTCGCTCTGCCAGTTGAACATTTGCTAATGCTAAAGCCACAGAATCCGAGAGTTCATCTAGCAATCGTGCATCATCTTCATGATAAACTCCTTCTCGTTTCATGTGATAAGTTACAAAGACCCCAACCACTTTATTTCCAGATCGCATTGGCACTCCAAGCCAACTTTTGGGAATATCTCGGTCAGGATCTTCCACTAAAAAGCACTGTTGAACCTCCTGCCTGCTTTTAAGGATTAAAGCCTTCTGGCTGTCCAACACGGTTCGTAACACTGGCTCTGGACTATTCGCCCAAACCTCTTGAGCAATGGCTGACTCCGATGTATTCAGTTCGTCACCTTGACGATAAGCTAAGGCAATATCAAACTTGTTTTGATCTGCATCATATAAAAAGACACATAGATTATAAACATCAACAAGCTCTGAACCACGCTCTTTTAAAATCTCAAAAACCTTATTCTGATCCAACTCAGTTTGATTTGAGAGTTCATTCTCGATTTCAGCTAAGATTTTTGACGATTGTTGCGAGCGGAAGCGATAGATAGCATTCGCAGCTTGGTCTGAAAGGATATCTAAAAACTCTGCATCATTTTTATTATAAACGGCTTCAGGAGTTGCTCGATCTGGGTCTTCAACGATAAACACACCAATGGCTCGTCCTTGAATCCGCATCGGAACAGCCATCCATGAGGCAGATTCATTATCTGGAACATCATCAATCGACAATTTTTTAAACTCATTATTGATTCGTAATCGAGGAGTTTTGTCCTCAATGATCTCAGCCAGCAAATCTTGATTCAGCGCCGAGAGCAGTTCTACCTGTTTAGCTGAGTTTTCAAGATTCTGTACTTCGCCTTGGCTTACTACAACCCGAAAAGCATGATTTAATTTGAGCTTGTCATATAAAACAATCGATAAATTTTTAATATCGATATCACCAATTTCTGTGAGTTTCTTATAAATTTTCCCCAGAAGTTGTGCTTCACTATCGGCTTGAAGTTGAGTCAACTCTTGTTCCACATCCCCAATAATGGTGACGCGATCATGTAGTCGTTCATAATCGATCGCACTCGCAGCAATATCCCCAATCACATCGAGAATATCTACCAACTCCTCACGATAGGCATGCGCTTGCTCTAAGTCTTGGACAATTAATACCCCGAGGGTATGGTCAACTGTCGTCATGGGAACCCCCAGCCAAGACTGTCCCCGAGAACATAACCTCAGATCCTGTCCTTGGCTCTCTTCATAGGCTCGTATCGCTTCAGGATTGGGGAGGTAGAGCGGTGCTTGCTGCTCGATAACCTTTTGGATCAGCGTTGTGCCGATTTGCTCGATAATCTCTTGGGTCTCGTCTTTCTGAAGTTCAATCTTTTGACCATTCTCCCAAAATGCACCCAGTTCAAATTTATCTTGTAAACGATGTTTCAGCACGCAATAGATATAAGGAGACCCTGTTAGCTCGTAAACATGAGATAACACATATTGCAAAATCCCCACCTGATTTGGATGTTGTTTCAGGTTTTTATTTAACTGAGCGATAATTTTGAAAGCTCGTGTCTGTAACTCTTGAATTGATTGGGGTTGAGGTGAACTAGAAGCTGTCATGACTGTCCCTGATTGTCTAAAAAGTTACTTACCGGTTCGGTCGGTTCATCGGGCTGATTTAGCGTAACTGAGATTTCCACCTTTGCAATGCGTCTTGATACTGCTGGCGATTAAAGGGAATGTTCGCCCTCCAAAGATGCAGTTCAATCAGAGGTAGGGGCAACCCCCAGTTTTTCTCAATATCGATGAGGTTCGCCTCCAACGAGGTCTCATGCTCCAATTCAACCTGATTAGCAATAAACTGCCTCAGCTTGTCATGGCCCCGCTCAATCGTTTTATGAAAGCGCACCGATTCCGCCTCAATATAGCTCAACAACGTCTCAACCAGGGTTTGATTCAACGCCATTTGAGCCTCCCCAGACCCCTGATGCGTCTGCCACTGTTGAACCAGATGGGAGAGAAAAACTGGCAAAAACGTGGCTTCCTCAATCTCTAACACCATCAGACGCGCGATCGCCCGCCGAATCAATAACTTAACAATCCGTTCCCGTCCATTCTTCCCCGGTGGCGGTGCGCCGTCCCCCACCAACACCCAGAGGGCCTTGAGATGGTCGGCAATAATCCGCTCACTTTCCTCAGCCATCCCCTCCGGTAACTGTTGCGCCTGGCGATACTGACGAATCAACTCAATCAGAGGACGATAGTCAGCCGTCTCAAACACCGACGAGACCCCCTGTAAAATTACCGCCACGCGCTCAGTGCCAATGACCGTCTCCGTAAACGGATTCTCCAAGGGAATAATCTGATGATGCTCCTCTTCCAGTTCCGAAGCAATAAATAGGGAGTTGGAAAACTCCAAAAAGCGACCACACCGACATTGAGGGCCACAAGCCGCATCACAATCGGGACGCGCTCCCAAATCGTAAAACAACTCCGTATTGGGGCCACATTTGCGAGGATGATCACCCGTAAAACCTAACCCTCGACTTTGTTGCCAGTAATTGTCCTCAACCGCCAATCCCACCAATCGCTCAGGCGCAAGTCCCAACTCAAGCCAGGCCTCATAGGTTTCCTCATCGGCGGCCAAAGTATTTCCTTCGAGTTCTCCTCCCGCGAAATAGGACACCCACAACTGCTCTGGATTTATCTTTAACTGCTGCGTCGCCAAAGTCCACATACGGCGAATTGTGGATGCTTTGGCGTTGGGGCCAAAAACAAAGGCTCCCGGCATCTCAAACAGGCTCAGATGACTCTCATCACGACCAATACTGTCCAAGTCAAAATGGCGAAAACAATCTTGTACCAGCACAAACTGCTGACCCTGATAATCAGGAAACCGGGACAAAGACAGTTCCACTTGCACCAATCCCGCACTCATGACAAAGGACATGGGAATCGATGGGTGCAACATAGGCGCTCGGGGAAGCGTTTGGAATCCCTGAGCTTGATAATGCTGGATAAAGCGATCGCGGATGCTTTGCGTTGAGACATGAAATTCCTCCCTTTGGGACAGGGATGTCGGAGAACTCGGGGTTAACGAGGACGATGAATTTAACAAGGTTTTCGGGGCCAATGCGTCAGTCTGGTGCAACACCAGTCAATGAGAAATACAACGTCATGTCCACTCAACATAAGGGACAATAGACGTTGACGATATCAAACCGACAAGTAATCAGTGCTTGCCGTCTCTCTGGGGCGGAGAGCTAAGTCTTTTACTATCCTAAATTCCCTCAGAGATTTGGGCAAAGGTCGAATGATAAAGGTTTATGACATTTGACCGGATGGGCGATAGATGCCCGCCAATTCGAGCATTTACTGCCACTATCTCTCTAATCAATCACCTCCGGGGCATCGATCGCCTCCCCGAACAAATCCGCCAACCCCGCCTCCCGACTCTCGGGCGAATCCTCCGCCCAATCCCAGAGACTTTGATAGAAGAAAAACGACATCCCCGCAAACCCCTGTAGGTAACATCCCAGCCAGCCTGGATCAGTTCAGCCGCAAAGTGACGCATCGCCGACCAAACTAACACCAACTTTTGACGATGATAGGGGCGATCGCCCGCCAACCCGAGAGACTCAATCAAGAGAATCGGGGGTCGTTCAGACGCCTCCAATTTATCAAACCGCTGTAAACCGGATGATAAGCGCGAGAGTTAATTACCCAGAATCCAAATACCGACAGTCATGATCCAGCCTCGTCGCCACCCCAGACAAATATCTTGACCAGGATACCCTGAATTTAGAGAGAGTCAGTGGATTATCCCCCCAGGCCATGCAACCAATCAAACACATCAGCAATATCACTCACACAGTCCCCGGTCGGCAATGCCGGCCGTTGCACCATAATGATGGGAAGCTGCAACTCTCGGGCCGCGACAATCTTGGCATAGGTCCCATCCCCGCCACTATTCTTACTGACGATCGCCCCAATCTGATAATGCCGCAACAGCAACCGCTCCTCCTCCAGAGAAAACGGCCCTCGGGCCAAGAGAATCTCCCCAGGAGGACGAGGACAATCGGCTGCTGGGGGGTCAATCATACGCATTAAAAACCACACCCGTTGCACCTGAGCAAAACGGGCCAACTCTTGACGACCAATCGTTAAAAAGACACGCTGGGCAACTGTAGGAACAAGCTGAGCCGCTTCAGCATAACTTGACACATATAACCAGCGATCGCCCGGCTGGGGAGACCAAGGGGGACGAGTCAGCCGTAGATGAGGAATCCCCGCCTCCTGAGCCGCTTGGGCCGCATTCTCCGAGATTTGGGCCGCAAACGGATGAGTCGCATCAACTAGGGCATCAATCTGTTGCGCTGCTAGATACTCTCGGAGTCCTTCAACGCCACCAAAGCCGCCGACGCGGGTGGACTCAATAGGAATCTCGGGCTGACGAGTGCGGCCCGCCAGAGAGGCGATCGCCTCAATATCCGGTCGTTGCGAAGCTTGGCGGGCCAGTTTTCGTCCTTCCCCAGTTCCGACTAAAATTAAAACCCGTTTACGCAACCTCATCGTTCCGTCTCCATCCGTACCTATCAGTGGTAAAGGCTACACCATTCATCTCTAAATCCATCTCTAAAGGGGAAACACGAGTCCTCGTCCATCTGATTATTCAACTTCCGATCGCCCTGTGACTACATCACTTGCTCAAGACGCTATTGAACTACTCCTCGATTTGGCCGAACGAGGAGAAATTGATCCCTGGGATGTTCAGGTAATTGAGGTAATTGATCGCCACCTCAGTCAATTAGCCCCCAGTCTCTCACCGGGGGGGATTCCCTACGAAGCGGATTTGTCCCGCTCAGGACAAGCCTTTCTCTATGCGTC
>CAZXWM010000048.1:14979-16075 GCA_964644215.1 uncultured Phormidium sp. | reverse complement strand
AGAACAGGGTACGATAGCCAACGAATGGCTCTGGGGAGCCGCGTTTTCTCACTGGTTTGTCAATGTCCTATCTCGCTGACCTGAGCCCCTGCGATCTGTGACTCATCCCCCCTCACCGCCTACGCGGTCCATGCGCCGCCGCCAGTTTCTGAATCTCTCAACGGCTGCCCTGTCTGGGTTGGCCCTATCGAGTTGCGGCTGGACTCTCGCCAACGTGCGATCGACGGTACAAACAGCGGACGATCTCCTCTATATCTATACTTGGGCCGGCTACACAGATCGGGAGCTAATTGAGGCGTTTTACCAAGAAACCCAAATTCGTGTCATCGCCGATGTGTTCTCCTCCAATGAAGAAATGTTGGCGAAACTGCAAGCGGGGGCCGGGGGGGCGTATAGTCTCATCTATCCCTCGGATTACATGGTGCGGCGCATGGTGGATGAGCAACTGCTGCTCGAACTCGATCACGATCGCATCGCCGGCCTCGATTCCCTCTTTCCCAGTTTTGAAAGTCCCAGTTACGACCCGAATAATCGCCATAGCATTCCCATGAGTTGGGGCACAACGGGCCTCGTCTTCAACAGGACAGTTCTCAACCCGTCCCCCGAAGATTGGACCTATCTTTGGGAGAATCAGCAACGTCTAACTCGTCGCGCCACCCTGCTGAATGACCCTCGGGAAGTCTTTGGGGCCACGCTGCGGATGTTGGGCTATTCCTACAACAGCACCAATCCCCAAGAAATTCGGGCCGCGTACAACAAACTTGTGGAACTGCGGCCAACCATTGCCGCTTTTGATTCCGATGCCTGGCGACCGCAAATTCTCAGCGGTGATTTGAAGATTGCCATGTGTTTCTCGTCTGATGCTAATGAGGTAATTCAGGAAGACCCGGATTTAGCCTATGTTCTCCCGAGTAGCGGCTCCTCGATTTGGACTGATACCCTGGTGATTCCTCGCACAGCGCCCAATGTCGATGCGGCCTACGCTTGGATTAACTTTATGCAGCGTCCTGAAGTGGCGGCGCGGATTGGGGAACGCCTCAGTTTTGCCACTCCCAATAAGGCGGCATTTGCCAAGTTACCTGAGTCGGTGCAAACC
>CAZXWM010000048.1:0-14969 GCA_964644215.1 uncultured Phormidium sp. | reverse complement strand
CAATACGAGCCTCTATCCGCCGGACTCCGCTTTGGAAAAATCCGAAAGTTTACAACCGATTCCCCCCGAGGTTGGGGAACTTTATAATCGCTATTGGACGCGATTGACCAGCGGTTAACGCCTTGTCCTTGCCCTTTTAGTTTCAAAAATGCCGTGTCTGTTTCTCCTCCTCCCTCTGAGACTTCCCATTCCCCAAAGCCTGAGTTGCCCTGGGGAACTCGCTGGCTGGGAGTGACGGGACTGTTGGCTCCGGCTGGGTTATGGCTGCTGTTGTTGCTGGTGTTGCCCACGTTGGTGATTTTCCAGTTGAGTCTGGTGCCCAATATCCGACCGGGAGATGTGGTGATTCCCTCGGGGATTGAGAACTATTTGCGGGCTTTAGAACCGGGCAATTTAGGGGTGGTGCTGCGATCGCTCAAATTAGCCATCGGCACGACGCTCCTGTGTTTAGTATTGGGCTTTCCGGTGGCCTATTGGATTGCTCTGTCAGCTCCCCAACGCTGGCGTAATCTACTGCTGCTGGGGTTTGTCTTGCCCCTATGGACTTCCTCGTTGCTACGAACCTATGCCTGGATTGCGATTCTACGACCGACTGGAGTGCTGAACTCTCTGTTGGGGATTGTCGGTATCCCAGGATTGGATATTCTCAATCGGCCTCCGGCGGTGTTGGTGGGGATGAGTTATAGTTTTTTGCCCTATATGGTCTTAATTCTCTATTCGTCCTTAGAAAAACTCGATCGCCAACTCTTAGAAGCCTCGGCAGACTTGGGGGCAACCCCTCTACAAACCTTCTGGAAAATTACCGTCCCTCAATCCTTGCCGGGAATTGCTGCTGGGTCATTATTGGTGTTTATTACCAGTTTGGGGGATTTTATCGATCCAGAACTCCTCGGAGGGGCCTCAAGTATGACGGTGGCCCGTTTGATTTATAACCAATTTTTAGGACAAACACCGAACTGGGGATTTGGCTCAGCTTTAAGTATGGTGTTAATTTTTGCCGTGAGTGTGGCGATCGCCCTATTGCTTAAATATGGCGACTCCTCTGCGACTCAACGCTAATCGAGATGTACTCTGTCTCTAACCCTCAATGACTGAAACAGCTCCTACTCCTCAACCGGATCTCGACCACCCCGACTCCCCTGACTCCTCCCTAGATATGGCACATTCTTCGTTTAAACCGCGTTTGTCTTGGCAATCGGTGTTTGTGGGGCTGATGTTTGTGTTTATGTATCTCCCCATTTTGGTCTTAGTAGTCTATAGCTTTAATGAGTCGGCCTATAGTGCCACCTGGGAGGGGTTTACCTGGCAGTGGTATGAGTATTTACTCTCCGACTCGCGAATTTTTGCGGCGTTGCGTAATAGCGTAACGGTAGCCATTTCGGCGGTGGCCATTTCAGCGGTGTTGGGAACGCTGATGGCGGTGGGACTGGCTCGCTATCGCTTCCCCGGCCGTCAACTGTATTTAGGGATATCCTATTTACCGCTGATTATCCCCGATATCGCCATTGCGGTGGCCACATTGGTATTTTTGGCCGCCGTCGGCTTCGCCTTGAGTTTATGGACGATTGTGGCGGCTCATATTGTCTTCTGTTTGGCCTATATCGCCATTGTCGTCTCAACTCGCTTGGCGGATTTAGACCGCAATTTGGAGGAGGCGGCCTTAGATTTGGGGGCCACTCCCGTTCAAGCCTTTTTTCAGGTGTTATTGCCGCAACTGATGCCGGGAATTGTCTCGGGCTGTTTGCTGGCCTTTGTTTTGAGTATGGATGATTTTCTCATTGCTAGTTTCACGGCCGGGGCCGGGGCCACGACGTTACCGATGGAAATTTTTAGTCGTATCCGGACTGGGGTGAAACCCGATGTCAATGCCCTGAGTGCAATTTTGATTAGCTTTTCTGGGATTTTGGCCTTTGTAGCCGAGTTTGTTCGCTATCGCAGTGAAGCCAAGCGACGATAAGGTTTGGGGCGCTTAGAGGGCGCTCGAATCGGCCATCGCTCCGCAATCGGGATGAGCTGGAATTGGGGGCGAAAAAAAAAGCTAGGCAACCTAATCCATGATTAGGTTATCCTAGCAGCGTACAGTTGAGAACCATTGGTTAACTCAGACGAACGATCAGCCGCTGAGTTCCGTCAGAAGAGTCGCCTTCACACCACTTAAACTAAGACCTATTCTAATCGATTCACCTGAAACGACAAGTCATATTTGTGACAGTTGAAACGGTGACTCCCATAACCTCAAAATTGGGTCGAGGTCTGTCAAGTCGGAGCTAGAAGCGGATTCAGCGGCGATCGCGCCAGAATCGCTCAATTTTGCTCAGGATTCGTTCATCTTTGATGCTCACACAAGGGAAACCGAAAAACGTGATGAAACTGTCTCGGCAGGTCTTGGTTAATGTCATATTAGCCCTAGCCACGGTCTTACTAATCTGGGGAACCGGGGCCATGGCCCAATCCGATGAATCCCCCCGTTCTCTCTCGGATATCGGCAATGACTTCAGCGATACCCCTCCTGAGGTGGTCATTCCCGAAACCCTCTCACCGCGACCCACTTTTGACCCAGAAACCGAAAGTGCCAGAGTCATTGTCGATGGGATCTACCTATTTGAGATGGCCGATACGGCTCAGTTTCCGGCCGAAGAACGGGCCGCCTTGATGAATGACAAGTTACAAGAAGCCGCTGAATCTCCTGGACTCGAGCGCATTGAGGTGGTCATGCGGAATGATTTACCCACCTTACTCATCGATGGAACGCATCTGATTACGGTCACCAAAAGCGACGCCAGCCTCGGAACTGGGGTCAATCCTAGAGATCAGGCCGAAAGATGGGCCGAGCAAATTCGTCAGGTGTTAGGTCAGGCTAACCAAGAACGCAGTGATACGTTTTTGCGACGGGCTATCCTACGAGTGATTCTGGTGGTCAGTTTCGCCTGTGTCTTACATTGGGGGATTCATCGCCTTTCGCTCTATTTCTGTGGTGTGTATGCCGATACGCGCCTGTTAGAAGCCTGGCGAGGTCTGATTGTCTGGCTCAGTCGCATTATCTTGTGGAGCGTCACGATTTTTTATGTCAGTGACTTGTTTCCCACGACTCGTCAATGGAGTTATCGGCTGCGACAGATTATTACGAATAGTATTACGGCACCGATTTTACCCCTCGATGCTAATACCTATTCGTTGGTTGATATCTTAATTTTAATTGCCTTTTTGCTGGGTTTGGTCGTGGGTGCAAACCGCCTCAGTCAACTGTTGCGAGTGCGGGTGTTGGCGGTGTCGCGGTTGAATCGTTCGGCTCAGGATGCGATCGCCACGGCCATCAAATATACATTGATGGTGATGGGAACCGTCGTCATTTTCAATCTCTGGGGATTGGATATTAGTTCCCTGACGATTCTCGCCGGTGCGTTGAGTGTGGGGATTGGTTTCGGCTTCCAAGATATTGCCAAAAACCTGGGTAGCGGCTTAGTCTTGCTATTTGAACGTCCGATTCAGGTGGGGGATTTTGTCGAGGTAGGAGACTCGATGGGAACCGTCGAACGGATTGGTAGTCGCAGTACCCTAATTCGCACCCTCGATCGCGTCTCAATTATTGTTCCCAACTCTCGTTTCCTAGAGTCTGAGGTCATTAACTGGAGTCATGATAACCCAGTCTCTCGCTTACGGCTACCGGTTGGCGTCGCCTATGGCTCTAATTTAGAGGATGTCAAGGAAGCCTTATTAGAAGCGGCCCAAGATCATCCCCAGGTGTTACGGATTCCGCCGCCGAGGATTCTCTTTAAAGGGTTTGGCGACAGTTCTCTGGATTTTCAGTTGTTAGTTTGGTGTGGTGATCCCAGTCAGCAGCAAATTCTCCGCAGTGATCTCTATTTTGGCATTCATGAGCAGTTAAAACGGCGGGCGATCGAAATTCCCTTCCCACAACGAGATTTACATTTACGCTCGGGGACGTTTTTTATGCAGCCAGACAACCAAAATGGCACGGTTAATCATGAATCTTAAGTTAATCATTGGCTCTTCAGGATATCGGGTGTGATTTGTTGTATGGTACAGCAAATTGTCGGGGCGAACGGCGTTCGCCCCGACGGCAAGGGATATAATCTGCCATGATTTTTCCTTATCACCCTGAAGCCAGAAAACCCTAATCATTTAGGGTCTTGACTGTTGAGAAAAATCAATTTTAGGTGCAAAAAGACTTTGCAAGCGTTGTAACTTAGAGCCGCTGTAATAGAGAAGATCCCCTTTTCCCAGAAGATTTTGAGCTTGGCCCTGTTTGCCCCCCAAAATAATACTAGAATCCGCTTCGCTGGCGGTTTTGAGAGCAATGCGGCCAGGAAGATTGGAGCGAATTAGAGGCGTAACGACCTTGGCTTCGGGTCGTTGCGTGGCAATAATCAGGTGGATGCCGGCGGCGCGAGCCATGGCCCCGAGCCGTTTAATCGAGAGTTCTAGGACTTGAGCGACCTCTTTTTCTGCCATAAAATCTGCATATTCATCAAAAAGGCAAATAATCGGCGGTTTGATGGGTTGATTCCGTTCTAAACACTGTTGATTGTAAGTAGGGAGGTCGTTACACCGGCTGTTTTCAAAGGCTTTATAGCGTGATTCCATTTCTAGGACAAGGTCTTCCATGAGGGCGATCGCGCGATCGCTGTCTTTGACAATCGGCGACAGTAGCCAGGGGATATTCTCAAATTCCGGGAACGTGACTCGTTTGGGATCGACGAGAGCCAATTTGAGATGGTCCGGCGATCGCCGTTGCGTTAGACTCAGCAACAAAGCTCGCAAAAACTCACTCTTACCGCTCCCCGTCGTTCCCCCCACCAAAAAATGACAGGTATTGGGGTCCGAGAGATCGGCTTCGACGAGTTGATTTTCCAAGTTTACGCCAATGGCCACCCGCACGGGGGCTGTCACCGGCAACGATTGCGGTGTAAGATACCGTTCAAACAGGGCAATCTGAGCCGGATTCCGGGGAATATCGACACTGACAAACCCCGCCTGAGGAGAAATCATCGGCGCAACAGAAATCCCCAGTTGGACCTGTAAATCATCCGACAGCCGCAACAGAGACGATACTTTCACTCCCAACTTAGGTTTGAGGCGAACTCGAATAAACGACGGACCAATGGCGGCCCCTTCATAGGTGACATCCACCCCAAAAGCATTCAAGACCTTCGTCAGTTCCCCGCCGAGTTCCTCCCCATATTGCACTTGCTCCTGGGAAGGAGACACTGGGGGCGGAGTTTGGGGCGGGGTTGGCGTAGGATTGGGCGTAGGATTGGGCGTAGGATTTGGCGTAGGATTGGGGGTGACGCTGAAGCTGGGTGCTGGCGATGGTGTTGGTTTTGGGGCGCTAGACGGCGCTTTACCGGGGCTGGCTTGCTCTCCGGCTAAAAAGAACGTTTGACAGGTGTTTTGTTGCGGACAGAGGGGACAGAGGCGCTCTTCGTAGGTTTTTGGTGGGGGGTTGGGGGTGTCTTGTTGCCACCTCAGCCAATCCTGCATCTGTTGCAGATGGGGAAGTAAGGCCATGTCCCGCATCGATCGCAACTCGTCCCAGTCATAGAAATAGACTTGAAACTCCCGAAAGACGCAATAGACCGCCGCATCAACCGGTTCCTGGCGTTGGCGGTGGACTAGATCGGCGTAGAGGGCCACTTGCATCAGTTGTGCCGAGGGATCAGCGGGTTGGTAGGTTTTGTACTCGACGACACAGAGGCGCTGGCGATCGCCGTCATAAACTAAGTTATCAAACTGTCCCGAGACGGTCTGCTCGTCACCATTGGCAAGTTGATAGGACTGCTTCAGCCGCAGTTCACTATCAATAAAGGTTTTGGCAATAATCTGGTCGGGATAAAACGTCTGACGATTGCGTTTAAGTAATTCGGCGTAGTGATCGATTAAGCGTTGCAAACCTTGCCAAATCTGTTCCAACCGTTGAGCGGAATCGGGATTTTTGCTAATTGTCTCGATGAGATAGGGATAAAAGCAACGGTCGTAAAAGAGTTGCTGCATATCCTGAGACAGTTGCTTAACCTCAAGTTGTTCAGCCGGAGGAGTCAGCAGTTGACTGAAGCGAGAGTCCGCCGCCGCCAAGTTAACTAAGTCTTGTGCCAAGCGGTGAACGTCATGTCCCACCCCCGAAACTTGGCTTTCTTGGGGAATGAAAACAGTGCGACAATTTGAGTGATGGCCCAAATAAAACAGACGGGGACATTCTTTGGCCACACGAACATCAGTAGCCGTAAAATTCGGGTTAGCACTCACAGATGGTTGCTCCTCTACGCTCTTAGTCGGTGTATGAGACCGGCCAAGATGGGTCAACAGATGGCGATGAACCTGGGCCAGATACACCACATCGAGTTTAGCGTAATGCAGTTGTCGTTGCTTTAGGGGTCGTCGGCCCCAATTGCTGCCTTGGGAGTCGCGATCGATATCAGAAAACTGGCAAAGTTCGGCGGCTAGGGTTTTCAGTTGTAGATTGGAGACTCCTAGGCGTTGTTTTCCTAGCTTTCGCGCCAGTTTGAGGGTACAGGTAATGTTTTGCGCCGTGGACTTTCCCAGAAATTTCACATCATAGACAGCGTTGTGAAAGATTTTCTCAATCTCGGGATTGGCCATAATCCGCTCGCTAAAGAGGCGGATGCAATGAGGCTGTTGGAGGA
Organism: uncultured Phormidium sp.; assembly: GCA_964644215.1. Lineage (GTDB taxonomy): Bacteria > Cyanobacteriota > Cyanobacteriia > Cyanobacteriales > Geitlerinemataceae > Sodalinema. The sequence continues at coordinate 8,307 of CAZXWM010000048.1, read as the reverse complement.
CATCGAGGATATAGACTGAGTCGCCACGGCGATCGCCTCCATCGTCACTGACTTGAATTAGGGATAATTTCGGCGATTTCGTCCACCAGTCAGCGGTTTCTGTGTCAATCCAGAGTTGGGAGGCGCGAGAGAGACGAGCAATGGCGGTCTCGATTTCATTCGGTTGGCGAAGGTACACGGGTTTGGCTCTCGAAGGATGTGCAAGGGGGAGGTTAAGAGGCTTGGCGTTGGTCTTCGGGAACTCGGAACACAGACTGATCTTTGATATTCTTATCGTTGCCAATCATTTGGATGTAGTTCTCGCGTTCCAACGCCTTAAGCTGTTTGACTACATCTTTATCTTTCAAGGCGATCGCATCAAATTCCGCCAAACTCGAGTTAATCAAGACCTCAACTCCCAACAATCCTTGACTTTTGATCTGCTTCAGCAGGAAATCACGAACCTTAATATCGGGGTCAACAGGAGGGGGAGGGATTTTCCCTCCCTTGTCACCTGACTTTTCAATAATCTCTAATTTTTTCAAAAGCTGACATTGCTCAAACACGCCGCTTTGCTTGACTAATTCCTTGAGATGGTTAGGTTTAGGCGATTCATACCCCACCACTAACTCCCCTGAAGTTGCCTCATTGAGCAACCGATGATAGGTGACAAGATAGTGAACTGAGTCAAGATGAGGACAGATATGATGGTGAGGATTGCCGCTAAAAATCTTTTGGAAGAGCTTGTAGCCTTTATTCTTGGTGCTGCCAAAGGGTTCATTACGAATGAAGATTAGGCGATCGCCGTCTCCCGCTTTCACCACTTTCTCACAAGCCGACATACTGTAATAAAAACTTCTCATATTGGGGTCTTCATTCCACAAAACTCCAATTTTTTGAGATGTTTTAGGATGGGTAAAGCTCAAGGAATAATTCAAATACTTCGACCCTTCCAGATATTTATAATTCACATTAGCCACTCCCAGCATCTCCAAGATATCAGCCAAGTATTGAGCTAATTCACTAGAGGATTGCTGACGGATGCGTTCCACCTTAGCCTGGACTTTCTTAAATTCCTTATCCCAAACCAGCAAAAAGCTATCATCGGTTTTAATATGTCCAGTTCCCTTGAGTTCCTGAATCAGTTTGTGGCCGAGTTGGATGACCGTCCGAGGAACTGTCCGACCCCCTGGAGAACGTTTCTTCAACTCGTCTCGCGTCAAGGGAGAAATGTTAGAATCGGGTTTAGGGTTCGCCTGTTGATACAACGGATAGAGGCGCTTTTGCCAAATCTCTTCAGCTTGATCTAGGGTGATTTTATCAAGCTTTACTGTCCGATCAATACGGTCTTGGTCAGCCAAACAGGGATAGTTTGTGGTTTGGTTTTCCCAAGTGTCTTGAATCAGACTTAAAATCACCACAAAATTCTTAAGTCCTTCATTATGGATTGTTGTGTTCACTCCCAATAGAGTTGGTAAGCCATTGTCCTTAAGACAGGCTTGATCAACCTGATCAAAACACAAAACAATGGGATATTGAGCTTTAGCAGAAACCCGTCCTAGGTTCATGAGGATGTTTTTAGCATCTTCCTCACTCGATAACGACTTGCGGATTCCCAGTTTCTTTAAATCACTGGTATCTAAATCTTCTCCTCGCAACCAGTCACAGGCAATAATATAGTCTTCGGGCTGTGTCGCATGATACAAAGCACTAAAGAAATTCTTAGATTGATAAATTCCCGTGGGATAGCTACTCTTGAAGTTTTGGACAAAGACCGTTTTTTCGCCTAATATCCTTTTGGTCAAGCTCTTGTCCTGAAACGCTGACAAACTATTGAGCCAAAGTAGAAATTGGGATTGGCTTTCATTCTCAGGAGTTTGCATCAGACTATCGACCGTTTGACGCAAAATATGCCGCCAAATATAGCTATTGTCTGACCAGCTTCCGATGTAGGCAAATAAAGCGTTTTGATTGACTTGTTTTTTTAGGCGACCGAGGAAATAGCTTTTCCCAGAGGCTAAATCTCCTTTTAACAGGATGGTTCGGGTAAGATGGTTCAGTTGAACCTCCTCGATAACCCGAATAATCTCATTGATTTGCTCTTGGTGAATGGACTCTACCGTGAGATTTGGAGATTGTTGTTCCAGCCAAAAGTTGCCACTTCTGGCTGTGGTTAGGTCAAAGGGATTATAGTTTTGCTTGAGGAGCGTTATGATGTCAGCCATGACGAAACTCGATATTTTAGGTTAGATTGAGCTGGAATGAGTCCCTAAAAAATGTCCAAAAGGGCATTCTTTAATTGACGATAATAAAAAATAGGGGACTACTAAATTCTTGAGAGATTCCTGCTGCCAATTGTTCATCGGTGTAGCTCATTCCGTCTTGGAGAGAACTCAGTTGAATTTTGTCGTTTTCAATGAGGCGGAATAGAGCCTGATCTAGTTCTTCGCGAGTCATGGGGGGCTGAACTTCGGCGCGAAGGTGATAAATCGGTGTGTAGTTATTGGTGGGAAGTCGAGCATCAATTTTGCGGATAATCTCGATCAGTTCGCGGTCGTTGGGTTGAGGTTCAAGGGAAGGGTTTGGGGTGGCTGGACTGGGGGAAGGTTGGGGGGATGGGGTGGGAGTTATGGCGGAGGCTGAGCCGATCCAGGTTCGCATGAATTTAATATAGTTGGTTAGGAGTTGGGCGTTAAGTTGTAGATTGCGCCGTGCGTTGGCATCAAAGTAATCATCGCGGAGAAATTCTTTGCCTCGTGCAGACAGACTCACTTCAACAATTTTGCGTTCGATCGCACTCAAAAGTCCGCGATCGCATAAATCCAGGAGAAGCGGCTGACGTTTAGCGGCGGGGAGTTTCGTATCTCCAGGGGTTGACGGTCCTTTGGCGGCCACCTGTAACACCTTTAATTCCGCCTCAGATAACGGCAGATTTTCAACATCCGCCTTGAGGAGTGTTTTCCCCGCTGGACTAATTTTGAATTTCTTAATTTCTTCGTGGAGTCTCACCAACTCGCGATCGGCCAATTTACGACAAAATCGTTGGGTTTCACTGACCTTTGTGCCACTGGTTGGCTTAACTTCTGCCATTTTGCCCCGATAGTCAGGACAGCCAAGTAACTGAAGTAGTAATTTGAGTTCTTTTGTTTCCATAACCTAAAACCTGACAGGGGGCTTGTCCTTCGGGGACTCGGAACCTGGGATCAGTGTAACCCAAGAGCCAAGCTCAAGCCAGGCAGAATCTCAGGGAAGCGTGAACGTCCTTGCCGCCATCTTTGATAAAATGCCAACAAGCTCAATCCTCGGTGAGTGACTCGCTTCAACGGCGATCGCCATGGATTGACCTTAAATCCCGCACCCGTTTCAGGCAGAACAACAGATGCTCTTATCCAAAGGTTTTGAAATAGAAATGTACACCGGAACGCCCAACGGTGACATTGTGGGACTGTCTGATCGCATTGTCGCGGATCTCGCTCGCTTCTCCCGAGAACCCGACTCCCGCAATGTCGAGTACACCACCGCTCCCTTTTGCGATTACGATATCTTGCTCTGTGATTTAGTGCGACCTCGGCAACAATTGCGTCGTTATCTCAAAACCCTGGGTAATTACACCCTCATTCCCGGAAGTACCCTCTCTCTCGGAGATAGTCGCCGTTTCTTCCGCTCTGACCCCGGTAATCCCTATCATGACTATATTGAGCAGTCCTACGGGTCTAAGGTCGTCACCGCCAGCGTCCATATTAACGTCGGCATCAGTGACCCGGAAGCCTTAATGCGGGCCGCGCGGCTGATTCGCGTTGAAGCACCCCTCTATTTGGCCCTGAGTGCGTCGTCTCCGTTCCTCGATGGGGAAATCACCGGCTATGACTCGACTCGCTGGTCTGTGTTTCCTCAAGTTCCGCAAACGGTTCCCCTGTTTGAGAGTCATGGTCACTTTATCAATTGGACGCAAGAGCAGTTGAACCTGGGAACGATGCAGAATGTGCGTCATCTCTGGATTTCCGTGCGTCCCAACGGCGATCGCCGTCCCTATAACCTCAACCGCCTGGAACTGCGGATTTGCGATCTGATTGTTGACCCCATCGACCTGCTGGCGGTTATGGCCTTCCTAGAGGCGCGAATTTGGCAAACCCTGCTCGATCCGAGTCTCGACCCCTTAGAACGCAGTACGCTCCCGGCCAGCCACCGCAGTGAGGACTTGCTGGCCTTAACCATGGCCAATGAACAAGCCGCCGCCAAAGATAGCCTCGACGCGACATTACGCCATTGGCAAGATGGGCGAGAAATCCTGGCTCGCGATTGGATCGAGGAGTTATATGCTGAGATTCTGCCTCTGGCTAAGGCTAAGGGGATTCGTTGCTTCCTCTCGCCGGTTCAGCGGATTTTGCGAGAGGGAAACCCGGCCGAGCAATGGCGACGGGCCTGTTCACTCGGATCATCCCCTCGTGAACAGATTATGCACGAGATTGAAGGAGCGATCGCCCGCGAACAAGACCTCGAAGACCAGTTATGTAGCCTGATGGCGGCTTAATTCCGGGGATTTTGCTGGCTCAATCGTCAATTTTGCAGATCAGGAATTGGCGATTAGCAAAACCTATCGATGGAACCGGGTTGGCCCGCTCCTCTCAACTGGGAGTTGGGGCGGCGATCGCCTAGGCTGATGGGGCAGATATAGCGTAAAATCCGAGAAAATGCTGTTTAATTTGGTATAGCTTTGACGTTATCTAGCCCTATTCCCCAAATGGTTCTGGTTAACCCGCAAATTCCCCCGAATACGGGCAATATCGCTCGGACTTGTGCGGCCACCCGAACCCCCCTTCATCTCGTAGCGCCTCTCGGATTTGAGATGAGCGATCGCTACCTCAAGCGGGCCGGCCTCGACTATTGGCAATATGTGAACTGGACTATCCATAATTCCTTAGCAGAATTCCGTAGCCACAGCCGCCAGCAATCGGGCCGTTGGATTGGATTTAGTACGCGCGGCCGTTGTTCTTATACAGAATTCACCTTTCGCGACGATGATTGGTTATTGTTTGGTAGTGAAACCGAAGGCCTCTCCAATGACACTCTCGCCGAATGTGAAGAGACTGTTCACATTCCCATGTTTGAGCCTCGGGTGCGTAGCCTCAATCTCTCAGTCAGTGCAGCTTTGGGACTTTTTGAATGTCTGCGTCAACGGGGAACCCTTAGCGCCCCGAGGGGTAAAACCCCCTAAGGGCATCAACCCCCCAGTGGCTGGGCGATCCCGCCCTTGTGGCAATGATAAGAAATTTCTATTGCTAAAGCCATTGGGCTTATCCGGGGTTGCGATCGCCATTCGCTTCAGGCAAAGTTTAACAATCGAGTCGCTATAACTCCCCACTGATGGCAGCTTGGGGAGTTTCATTTATTAGAAAAAAACCCCGAGTTTGAGTTGACATGACCGCATCAGCCCTAAAAATGACCAGTTGCCGTTGTGACCTAATTCAGCTTAAAGTTTCGTCGATACGCTTTAATAAGCCATCTATCTGGGTTCAAGGACATTCAACTTGAGAGCCGGGTTGAGGCTGACTCCGCTCAACTTAACCCAAATCCCTGAGTCTAACTGGCTTAGCTGGGCTAGTCTCAGGGATCGAAATCACACTAGACAAGGTTTTCAGCTTTGTAACCTTGTGTAAATTGATAAATCGGGGTAGCCTGTCCTAAGCATCTTTACCGTCAGTGACCTAAATCGCCAATACAACGTGATCGCGATCACTGTCTGCCTTCCAAGGTCGCACCCCCGACCGACTGTAACTCACACATTTATTGTCTAGGAGGTCGTTCTTGAAACGAGCGTTCCCACATCACAACCCCCCCGCTTCCTTGAACGAGCTTCAAGCTCATCTAGGATCTGATGCATTCCGGACCCCAGTACCGGAATCACATCGGCGGGTTAGAACCTCAGCTGCCGTGCTTGGTCTTGCCATTTCCATGGGAGCCTCGGCGATCGGTTTAGCTGACGACGCTGCGGTTGCCGCTGAACCCGTCGTCAAATCTGCTCCCAGCCTGATGCCGCCAACTCTCGACAAAACGGCGGTCATCCCCGAGGAGCAGCTCGAAAAAGTCAATTTTACGGCGGCCGAGACCCCCGTAAGCACTCACAATTCTGACAATATCTCCCATAACCACTCCCAAGCCCCCGTGGCCGAGGAGCCAGTCCAAGAGCATGTGACCCATATCGTTCAGAGTGGTCACACCCTATGGCGTATTGCCAGCGCCTATGAGGTGACAGCCGGGGCGATCGCCACGGCCAACGGCTTACCCTCGATCGAAACTCCCTTAGAAATCGGTGAAGTTCTAAGAATCCCCGTCACCGATACCATGGTCTATCCCCCTCGGGAGATCATTGCCCCCGAACCCTCTCCCAGCGTGGCTGAGGTAGATGCAAGCAACTCTCAACCCGCCCAGGCTAGATCCACAACACAAGCTGACCCTAGCCCTAACCTGAGCGACGAGACTCTAAACAACGAGAATCCGAACCAAGATAAACTCTCACTGCTGACACCCTCCGAGGTTGAACCCGAGACCACATCACGTCACACCGGCGTCGGCGGTTTCAACCCGGACAAACAGCCTAGCGCTACATCCACCCTTGAGTCCCCCGTCTTGGAGTCCCTAGACAGCGCTACAGATACCGCTACAGATACCGCTACAGATACCGCTACAGATAGCCCCACAGACAGCGGCGAACCCCTCAGTGCTACCCCCAGCCTAGGAGCCATCGACTCCAACAGCCTCAACCGCGAGGAGTCCGCCATTCACCTCAATCGTTCCTTCCTAGAACGCGAAGGCGAAACCGTCCAAGCCGTTGAACCCCATGACGTGCGTCCTGGGGAAACCCTAGTCAGCTTGGCCAACCAACATCAAACCAGCATTGAAGAGATTGTTCGGGCCAACAATCTCGACAATCCCGACCAAATTACCGCCGGACAACGTCTCAACATTCCCAAACAAGTGGCCCGGCGATCGGCTCCCGTCGAAGTCTTCGGTGGACAAGCAGATCGAGTAGCCTCAGTTCCGCCCAAGAAACAACGCTTAGACTTGGACTCCTCTGCCCCGAGCGAGGACTCAAGTGACAGGGTTCTGGCCCCTCGTAACACCGCTGAAGCCACCGCCGAAGCGAGTGATGCAGACCGCAACGCCAACACCAACCCTGTCACCGCCGAAACAGCAGCAACCACTTCAGACAGCCAAGATACAGCAACCCTTGAGGTTCCTGAAATTGCCACCGACGTGGCTAACGAAAGCCTACGGGCCGATATTTCTCGTCTAAGAAACCGGGTTCGTCGTACTGAGAGAAACTCAGAACCGACCCCCAACTCAGCTCAAACTGACGGTGGCGAACCCTTGGCTCACGTCGATAACAGCGATCGCCGTCTCGGAACCGTCCGCGAACATAACAACCCCCAATTCGATCGCGAACAGGTGGCCTCAGTTCACGAAGCCGAACGACAAGCTTCCGAAGCTCGTTCCTCCGAGTCTGAGTTAGCCAACGCCGCGACAACCCCAACAGACGACGATGACAAAGTTGCGGTCGCACCCATAGGCTCGCAGAACTACGCCCCCATCATGGAACCGCGTTCTGTTTCCCCAGACATCCCCAGCCTGCCCTCCTCGGGCGCTTATCTCCCCAAACCCCAACAACAGGCAGAAGTCTTTGACGGCTACATTTGGCCGGCTCAGGGGGTTTTAACCTCTGGCTATGGCTGGCGTTGGGGTCGGATGCACCGAGGCATCGATATTGCCGGTCCCGTGGGAACCCCCATCGTGGCATCCGCTCCCGGAACCGTCACCTATTCCCGTTGGAACTCCGGTGGCTACGGTAACTTAGTGGAAGTCACCCATCCTGACGGCAGTTTGACCCTTTACGCTCACAACAACCGTAATTTGGTGAGTGAAGGGGAAAACGTGGCTCAAGGACAGCAAATCGCCGAAATGGGCAATACCGGCTTTAGTACCGGTCCCCACCTCCATTTCGAGATTCATCGTCCTGGACAAGGAGCAACCGACCCCATGGCCTTCTTGCCCCAGTAGTCGGAGAAACCCCTGGACTCTAACGGTTTAGGGCGGAGTGATTGTGTGTGAGGAAAAAAACGGGAGCTGATGGCTCCCGTTTTGTCGTATGAATGTCCTACAATCCAAAACAGAGAGGATACGCCCCTACGTCTTTTCTCTCGCCTCTTGCCTTTTGCCTCTTGCCTCTTAAGAGGGCGACCATAAAGGTACGCCCCTACCCTATTGCCTCTTGCCTCTTGCCTCTTGCCTCTTAAGAGGGCGACCATAAAGGTACGCCCCTACCCTATTGCC
>CAZXWM010000047.1:0-16148 GCA_964644215.1 uncultured Phormidium sp. | reverse complement strand
TAGACGCACCACAGCCTCGATTTGCGGGGTGTTGGTTTCGCTGTCGCAGCCGTCGCTACAGTAAAACAGGGTGTGACTGGTATTGAGGCGCGATCGCATCATCCAGCGTAGAATATCGAGTTTACGGCTGGCGGTGCCAATGAGGCGCGATCGCTTCACCAGTAAGGCGGTGAGTTCGTCGGGATTGCGGTTTTCATCCCCCAACGCCCAACCGATACGATGGGTGAGTTTGGCATATTGTTCACTTTCCCAAGAGGTGAGGGGAACGAACAGGGGATAATACTGATAGCGCACTAAGGCCCCGGCTTTGATGGCATCGCCGAGGCTGAGTTCCGGTTGTAAGACATCGCCGAAATAGCCGAGAACGGCATCGGTTCCTGCGTCGTCGAAGTGGCGTTCTGGAGTCGCGGATAATCCCAGCCGTAGGCCGATGTGACGGGGAAGGGCGGTTTCGAGACGGGGTGCGCCGAGATTGTGGACTTCATCGCCAATGATGAGGGTTTTGGCGGGGAGGTATTTGAGTTGCCATTGGAAGCGATCGCCCATCAGGGTGGCGTTGGTGGTGATAATCGTCAGAAAGGGCAAACTCTGCGATCGCACGGCGGTGAGGCGGCGGGTTAATGGCCCCTGCCAATGATGGACACGTTCAAAGGCCAAAATTGGCTCTAAGTTGAAGCGGCGACATTCGCGATCCCATTGCGTCACTAAATGGCGGTAGGGACAGATAATCAGCAGAACTTGTAAGCCAATGGCTTGATGCAGTTGGCTGGCGATGGCGAGGGCGGTGATGGTTTTGCCGCTTCCCGTGGCCATTTTCAGGGTTCCCCGGCCACTCGCGGCGAACCAATTGGCGATCGCCTGTTCCTGATAGGGGCGTAAGCTTAGGTCTGAGGGCAGTCGGGGTCGTCCGCTAGGGAGTGCATGGGCTAAATCCAACGGCATCGAAGTGTTTGGGGAAATGCTGTTGTTATTCTAGCGGAGTTTCGGCCCGAGACTCGGCAACGGCTAGAGGTCACGATTTGGGAATACGGTTGAAATAACCAGGGGAAACTCGTTAGGTTGGAAGTGGGCAGTTTTGGGGTCAAAGCGACGTCTCAGAGATGGAGTCCCCAGAACCACTCAATCCCCGGTTGTATCCAGGAGGAAATCATGAAATACAAGCTTCTATCATTCGCAACGGCCACAGTCCTAACCCCCCTCACCTTAGGAATTGCGCCCTCGTTGGCTTCTCCCGTTCAGGCCGCTACACCAACGGAGGAGATGGGCCAGGATTTCTTAGAGGAGTCTGACATTTCCTCGGAAAAGGAAACGCTGATTCGGGAGCTGATTGAGGCGATGAATGAACGGGATGCAGTCCTCACCTCAGTCAGGCCGACATTAGAGGAAAATCCTCAAATTCCCCAAGAAGCGGTGGACGAATATCTGCAACGCTTGGAGGCGGAGTTTGTGGATTTGATGACTCCCATTTATGCGGAACATTACAATATGGAGGAATTGCAAGCCATGTTAACGTTCTACCAATCGGATGTGGGGCAGGCGATGGCCGAACGGTCTGAGGATCTCGAACGCGATAAATTTGAGACATTTAGAGACTGGGGCGAGATGAATATGCGTGATATTATGGAGGATATTCGTTGAATTTTCAGAGCAATCACGATGTTTGCTCAACCCTGTTCTCATGACGGTTACCTAAAGACTTGGGCAGGTGATGCTAGAAAGAGTGGCTACATAGCCCATGAGTGGCTAAGGAAAATAAAGCGTACAATGCCTTGGGTCTATATAGTTAACAGTATCCAGTTGTTCGCCAATAAGCGCGTACTTTCTACATATTCTTTTAGCCTCTAGTCCAAGTCTTGATGACCATTTCCAACCAGCAGTGATATCATGCTGTTTTACGAGTCCTCGCGTGCTTGAATACATTAAAGTTGTGTGATTCACATCCGATTGAGAACTTTCATTATATCCATCACTGGGATAAACATAGAGCTTTTGTTCTACCAAACAATTATGGTGATACACTATTGAGAAACTTCCTTTATTCGTTAAATTTGTTTCTGAAATATTCCCGAAACTCAATAAACATACTCGGGGAAGACAAATTACTTGGTCTAATCTTAGATATATTTTAAATTTGTCCTCCATCAAATCCCAGCCTAGCCCTCCCCAAAAAATACCATCACGAGAGACCAAATCTGTGGGAGTAGGAATTCCTCTAAATTTCAAAATAGGTAGAATATAGGGTTCTAAAGACTGTGGCCTTGTAAAACTGCCATAGGCAAGACGCGATGAATTTACTCTTTCACCTTCAATTCGATGACTGTAAGTATATGCACTATGGAATTTATCACTAAAACCTGATACGTTAAAGGTATCCTCAGCCATGTCAAAACAAGCATATAAGTAATCTAATTCACAGTGGCTCATCTCAGTATCAAATTTATAAAAGTTTTTACAGTGCCACTTGAAAAAATTGTTATGATATTCAAATGCCTCAGACATATTTTTGGATGTCATATTAAGTTACTCCGACAGCGACAAATCAATTAAGTTGAGTTGCTTCTTTAAATCCCCCAAATTGAGAGCATCCAATTCTAAGCATACTGATTCATAACCTGTATTTTCAAAAAAATCTAATACTTCCCCATGCTTTATTGTTGTCAAACTCTTAGAATTGGTTGAGGCATAAAATATAGGTATATCTAAAACTTCAAGCTGCTGACACTCAGAATCTAGAATTCGCTGGAAATTAGAATCCTCACAGGTAAAAGGCAGTGCTATTTTTCTCAGTGACTCTATAGAAATACTTCTGTCAACACCAAAGCTTAAAAGATTCGTTCGACTTGCCCGTTCAAGGATGGCATAGTAAAGCTGTGAAGAACGAGCCACAAATCTAGAGTACATCGAACATTCAAAACCGGTAAGTAGTCCACCCTCTTGTCTAAAAAAAATACGATTCTTTATCAAAAATAAATAAGCATTTTTAAATCCTTTTTTAATAAATTCTTTATAATCCTTTGCGTGACAAATTTCATTATTCAGGTAGGGCAAATTTTCACGAGTTGGAATAAGTGAATTTTCACAAGTTTTCAACATTTTATCTGTATTTATATGATACCATCTAGAGACCCTAACATAACTGTCTTGTCCCGGCAAGCTACCCAGACCACTTTCGCCAAAGGGACCCAAATCATCATGAAATAAGGTGGCCGTTCTAAAAATTGAGTTTTCGATATCTAAATAACTTTGATATGCTTCCGTATTATTTGTGTTGATAGTAAAACACGGTGATATCAAAGTTTCTAAATCAACAACAACAGGATACTCTCCAGCAGCAATAATATTTTCCGCATGACAATCCTTTTCACGCAGAACATAGAGAAAACAGAGCAACTCACCCGCACGCCGAAAATACCGTTGAACCGCTTCTTTGCTGGTACAGTTATTGAACTGGATATAAGAAGACCAGCCATAGCCTTGGCGAGAAATAACCTGAGGTGTAATCTGATCCATAACTTCACCCCGTTCTATAGACCTAGTTATAAACTTGTTATATTCACGTTCAACTCTAATGTCTTTAGGTTTGTATACCAAGTTTAAGCCATTAGCAAACTTCAGAATTGCAACGGTTCCTCCAAAATTATGAGGATCTGACAAATTTGCAATTAAATCAATCACCTTGTCGAGACTGCTTGAATTAGAAAAAGAAACTTCTATATCTGGCTTATCTTTAATAAACCTCTTAATCATTAGTGAATTTTGCTTAACCCAAAATAATGTTTTGAGACTTACCAGTCTAGCAATAACACTATATTCATAAAAAAAATCCAGGATTATGTCATCTTGAAACATTTTTTCTAAAAAGTATAGGTAACTTGAATTATCACAAGATTTTTTTGTCTGGCTTAAAATAAAAAACTTATTCACCTTTTTAAATATCTGGAATTTTTTATATAGAGTTGGGCTGATAATCTCAGAGATCTGCTCCAGTAGGGAATATTCAAGTTCTGCCTGAGCCTGCTGGGTTAACAAATTTTCATAAACTCCATTGCTTTTTTGATATATTTCCTGTCTAGCTGTTTCAATAAAAGGCAACATAAATTTGTCAAAAGGAATCGGATACTCATCGATAATTTTTTTTAAATATTTCGATTGTCTATCATATAATTGATTGGGGGAACTATGAATAAATTTTGATAGAGAAATTCCTAAAATACTCGTCCACAAAGGTAGTGATTTCTCGGGAGGAAACTCGAATTCACCAAGTAGTTCTTCCAGTTTATCAATCAAAAAACCTCGATGCTCAAGTTGCTGTTCAAATAAAGCTCTATCTCCACCAGCAGAAGATTGACACCATGCCTCAAGACGATGATTAACCCGTTCCTTCGTATGAGTTGATTTGACACCACTCACGGGAACCACAAATCCTGTTTTACGCTCTTCTAACGTGCTTGATTTGGCAACAATTTCTCTTAGATATTGAGAGTTTAAAATCAGACTTTTCATGATTCTATGAGTTTGATATTATTGGCTATTTAACTTGAACTAAATCACCCTCAGTCAAAGTATAAAGACGATCAACATTACCCAGCAATTCTACTGAATGACTAATAACAACTCGCGTCACATTAAATTGACTTAACTTCTCTAGAGTTCCTTTAATTAATTCTTGAGAGGCTAAATCTAATGATGCTGTAGGTTCATCTAGAAGCAGTACTTTAGGCTTGGAAATCAAACCTCTAGCAATTAATAGCTTTTTTTTGTTTCCTGATGAAAAATCTTTAACCTTGATATCCAGGTCGCTTATTGCCTGCAAGCCGACTAGAGGAAGGATATCAGAGACCTCTTGTCTAGAGATATTTCTTCCATTTACAATAGCATCATAAACCGAAAAATCCGGCAAAATAAATGTGCTTTGTGGTACGTATCCAATTTGACATCTTATGAAATCAAGATCCAGCTTACGGGTGGAAAAACTATCATAGTAAATCGACCCTTTATGAGGATTATCAAATCCCAACAGAAGTCTCATCAAAGTAGATTTCCCAGCCCCTGATGCTCCCATAAGTCCAATATATTCACCGCTTTCAATAGACAGATTTACCGAATTCAGAATAGGAGGAGACTCGGGCGCAGATAAGTATGAAAAAGATACATCGCTAATTTTTATAGTTCCCGATAAAATGATAGAAACCTGCTGACTTCTATCATTTTCCAAAACCCCGTGGGTAATCGGTCTCAGCCGACGCCAGATAGCTGGTAATGATAGAACCTTCAATAAAGATTCACCAACACTCACTACTCCTTCTGAAAAAATACCAAAAGCTACATTGAACCCTAAGTAATTACCCAGGGTGAAAGTCCCAACACCTTCAAGAGAATCTTGAATAGCGTGAGCAGCAAATAAATAAATAATAATTTGTGACATCAGTAGAGTGGACTCAATAACAATGTCCACAGAATCTTTTAAAATCGTCCAACGTAAGTTAAGGCGAGTACTCTGAGTTAACTCTAACATCCATCTTGAGAAGACCCTTTCTTCAACAGCGGCAACCTTAAGCTTAGATAGTCCTCTTAAAAACTTAACTCTAAGATTAGCTAAATTTCCGTCTTGACGTAATATTTTATGTTCTATGCGAATCCTGAAAATCCCAACAGCTACAGTCACTATAAATAAGACTAAGCTGATGACGAAGGCAAAAATAGCCAATCGCAAATTGTAGTAAAGTAACAAGAAAAAGCTTGATAAAGAAAATACACTAGGTATCAACGTCATTAAGAAAGCCTCACCTACGATTTCCCAAGTCTCATCAGCGGCTCCAAGTCTTTCTTTTATATCTCCTGGACTATACTGCTGAATTGTAGCAAGCCACAAACTTAGAACCCGATCATAGATTGCAGTGATCGACCTCACCTCTGTATGTATTTCTATATTCGTCAAAAGAGTATTTTGAAAAATTGAGAGTAACAGTTTGCCAATATTAATAGCTGTTAAACCTAATCCCAACTGAATCAATAAGTTAAGATTACCTACTGGAATAATATCGTCAATAATGAAAGAGACAGCCGGTGAAATCAGTAGAGAGAGTAAAGCTGTGGTAATTGCAGTTACAATAAAGATAAATATTGAACGGAGTTTTCCTTGGATAGAAAACCAGAAGAAAGATAAGAGATTGATGTTTTTTGTTGGAAACGGAGCATGTAGCTTATACGCATCAGATCCTAATAGAAGTGCCTCTGAATTTCTCTTGTCAATAGAAATTGTTTGCTTATTTGCGGTATTATATTCAGTAGGTTGAAAAACCAGGTCGTCTCTTTCAGGATGTTTGACTTCATATCTACCGTTCCTAGTTGGTAACAATGCTAGAGATGTTTGATTGACCGGCTCAGTTCCGATTAAAGCACCTAAGGTACTATTCCACCAGTCATCAGATAGCGTGACCAAGCTCGATCTGATTTTAGAAAACCAAAATATTTTTTGAGGAGTAAAGTAATACTTTTCTAGCCTTGGCGTTAGAGTAGCCTCTAAATTCTTGAAACTTGATCTATCTAAGGTGATACGACTGGCTTGCGCTACCTGTACCAAGGTCTTCAAGAACGTAGTTTGGTTAGACATCAGGGAAAGCTGTCTATCTTGAAACATATCCTGATTGCTGAAAGCATCAATAAGTCCCTCAGAAGCAAGTGTCATTAAAGAACGATTCATGTCTAGATGAGACTTAGGAATAACCGAATTATATGATGAGGCATAGGCAGGATCATCTCCAACATAATAATGACTAAAATATTGTTCAACTAAATTATCTAAGATATTTAAGTTTTCATCCTGACTGCTATCAGGACTACTGTCAGTTTGAAATATAAGATGATCTTGAGAATTTTCTAAATTGATAACGTGGTCAAATTTTAGGTCATTTTCATCCAACAAGATTGATGTCTTGTGGGTAATCAAGATAAACGTCATTTTTTGAGATAGGATATACTTTAAAATTGATTGCTCAGTTTCCTTATCTAAGGCGCTAGTCCCTTCATCGATTATCAGTATCTTAGGTTGACCGATTAAAACTCTGGCAATTTCGAGTCTTTGTTGTTCTCCACCACTAAAACTCGTCATCAAAGAATCCGCAGAACTATCAATACCGTTTTCTAAGTTTAATATTCGCTCAAGAATACAGACAGAGTCACATACTTCATAAATTTTAGCATCGGGAATCGAAGAATTCCATAAAGTCAGGTTTTCCCGAACAGTCCCTGGAAAAAAACAGGGCTGATGCTCAACATAGCCAACTGACGTTGCGAAAGTAGATCGGTCAATTTTGTCAATATTTTTATATTGTTTATGTTCTTTTTTGAAGCCATTATAACCAAACAATATGCTTCCACCTAAAGGTGTATATAAACCTGTCAATAGCTTAACCAAAGTGGATTTACCAGAAGAATTTTTTCCGGAAATCAATAGTTTTTCTCCTGGGTGAATCTCGAAACTTAGATTCTCGATAACATTATCATTGTCGGTGTAGTTGTATTTGAAACATAGATTGTCTACCTTAATACTTCCATCAAGAAAATCAATGTTATTTTTTATGGTTTCTGTATTCACATCTTGATTAAATCTTAAGTCACCTGGAGTTTCCAGAATATCATCTACATAGTTAAGCTCGGCTCGAAATTCTTGAAAATCACTGCTATAAGTCACGACTAAAGACTGCATAGGAGCGCTTAAGGCATCAATTAAACCTTTCACCACCCATAACATACCTATGGTCAGTGACCCATGAATGACTTGCCAGCTACCAATTGCCAACAAAACTAGATTAAAAGAGTCCGCCAAAAAAATACTTGTATTTTCAATGAATACTCTTTTTAGTGTCAGGAACAAATAATGTTTAAGGTATTGATGATAATAGTGATTCCAAAGTTGAAAAACCAACATCTCTGAGCTTGACATTTTAATCGAATTTAAATTCTCAGCAATGGCGTAAGCATTACCCTCTAAGGCAACTTCACGACTCATTTCTTTAGCACTCTCCTCTTTTATCTGACCAGACGCGAAATACAGTAAGATAACCTGAACAACAGGAAAAGAAATAGAAACTACGGCTAACAATGGGCTGTAGTAAACGATGATGACTAAGTATATCAAAAAACTGAAAACATCGCCAGATAAAGTTACAAACTCGGTAGACAAAAATTCAGCAATGTCGTCGTTTGAATCTACGCCCTCTGAGATTTCTTCTGGCTTATAACATAGGTAAGAAGCTAGAGGTAATCTCAGGATATGCCAAAAGAAGGCTCCAGAAAGATTAACAGATAAGTTGGCAGCAAGTCTTCTAATTGCTCTTCGATTTAAGATGAGTAATCCAGTTTTTATGACGACTAAAATCCCGATATAAATTAGGAATGGCCTAAGTAATTCATATTGTCTTTCAGCAAGAATATTATCAATAAAAAATTGACTAGAAGTTACAATCAAAATATCAGGAACTATCATCAATAAAGTCGATAAAAGCGCAGATATAAGAAAAGGGATAGATTGGGTTGATTGAAATTTCTGTAAAATGGATCTAAAGAAGCGCTTCTGCTTGACGGGTTTTTTTTCGCAAAAACTTTCTCCAGGCTGAAGTTCTAAAATGAAACCAGAGTAACAGATTTCAAATTCCTCCCATTCGAGCGGCATTCTTCCTGTGCCAGGATCATTAATATAAACATAATCTCCGTTATAAGAATACTTCTCAACGACTACACAATGATTATTTGCCCAAGCAACCAAGTAAGGGAATTTAAGATTGTCAGCTTCTAGAAAATCTTCTAGCTTGTTTGGAGGGATACGATGCCCCTGGGTATTTAGATTGTAATATTTTGCGGCTTTCACTAATTGAGCAATTGTAGTACCCTCTGGAGAGGTTCCACAAATCCGCCTAATCTCCGCTAAATTGGTGGATTTTCCATAAAAGGCTAGGATAATCCATAAGGCAACAGGGACACAATCAAAGTCTTGAGTTTGTATTCTTTCCGGAGTTTTCCAGTTGTTTGACATAAGTCTATAAAAACGAAAAAAACAGGAGTTTAAGGTTGCAAAAAATAGTTGAATTTTATCTGGATTAACTTCTCAGTAAAGACCGTACAAAAGGGAAAACAAAAGAAATCGGCCTTCTTTGCTCAACTGTTACGCTAACTGTCGCAGTTGTTCCTCCTTCTAGTTCTAAAGAAGGTCCCTTAGATGCTGTCCAGTTATATCCACTCACCGTAGAGGGATCTTTGTCAAGACTAGCTCTAACTTCTAGCATGGGTTGATGGTAAAGAAAACTCTCAGCTAATTCAGGGCTACCGATGGTGTTGATAACCCCTTCGATTGTGGCTGGAACCGAGAATCGGCGAGTCACTTCTCCGGAAATTCCTCCATATCTCTCTCTAGGATTTGTATTAGGAATAGTCTGAACGGGCATTCCAGGTTTAATTCTCTTAGCATCTTCAATTGAGAAGTAGGCGATAGTCTGTAATTCGTCTCCACTGGCCCTTTGGTCATCTTGAAGAATTACCATCCGAGTTCCGGGAGATACGACTTGCCCCGAACTGACTAAAATTTCAGTTACTACGCCAGAATGAGGACTAACGATAGTGGCCTCTTGAGATAGCATTAGTTGTAAACTTTCTATTTCTTGTTTGACAGTATCAATCTGATAGTTCCA
Organism: uncultured Phormidium sp.; assembly: GCA_964644215.1. Classification (GTDB taxonomy): domain Bacteria; phylum Cyanobacteriota; class Cyanobacteriia; order Cyanobacteriales; family Geitlerinemataceae; genus Sodalinema. The sequence goes on along the minus strand of CAZXWM010000047.1, from coordinate 6,462 downwards.
AGATGCAATGGTCTCTTCATTAGTTTGATCTAACTGTAGCTGACTAATTTGGCTCTCTTGTAGCTGTAGATCGAAATTTCCATCATTCACTGAATAACTTTCTAACTCTTGAATGGTGACTAACTCCGAGTTTCTCAACTCAAATTTGGCTTCTTCTAGGTATAAAATCGCCTCTTCACTGGCTGCAATTTGGCGATCTAGAGACTCCAATGCTTCGGCTAAATCAAAATAGCCGTCTAGGTCGAAATTTTCATTTGGATGTTTCTCGACCAACCTCTCGCCAGTTTCCTTTTCACGCTCTAATTGTTCCAATCGCCCTCTCTCAATAGCCAACTGACGTACCACTCGTTCTGTTTGCTGGCGAATTTCCAAAATTCTTTGCTCAATATGTCGTTTTAGGGATTCATTAGCTTCTCTCTGTCCCTTAAGCTGATTTCTACTTTGTTCTAATGTTCTTTGAACTAAATCTGACTGGCTATTTCTAAAATTAATAGCTGTCTCTAGTTGCTGTTCCAGCATAGCTAGAGTTCTCTGACGTTGCTCAAGTTGTTGCTTGATATCTTCGCGGTTAATGGTGGCAATAGTATCTCCCCTTTCAAGTTGCTCTCCTTCCGATACATGAATGGATTCTACTGTACCGATATGGTTTGCCGTATAGGGCAACTGTCTTATTTTATAGGGGGTAATAATAATTCCTTGACTTTCAATAGTTACAGGAATTGAACCTAAGAAGCCCCAGGTGACAACAGAAGCAACTGCCACAGTCAATCCTGAAAGCGGAAGCCAAGCTCCAACAGGAGCAGGCTTTAAGACTGAACTATCTACGGAAAATTGAGTTACCATAGTTTTTTAAATTTTAGTTATATTTTTTGGCTGGCTTTGAGCGTAAATACTTCTTTAAATGTTCATTTTTTGTTCTTTGCACTGCTTTGTGCGCTTGCTCAAACTGACGTCTTTCTTGATGAATTTTGACTTCTACATATTCGGAGATATATGGCATACGGACAGCTCGTTCTGCCGGGCTCAAATAACGAAATCCTTTGATATTTTTTGCACAGTTTGGAGAGCCACAGTAACAGGTAAAACTTTCATCAACTTTCAAATTTTCATGATAGCTAATTTCATCCCAAACGAATGTATTGTAGTCAAAAGTTATCTCCTCACCAATCTTTATTTCTTTTAAGGCCAGCAATGAACTATCTTTATAGTAGCAGTTAGGACTACATGAGTGATTGATAAAATTATCAAATCCAGTCCCCATACCAGCTTCAACAAAAAGAGAGTCATTTACAGGTACAGCCTCCCAACTACATTTATCTTGAGGATAGTAAACTGGATTGACGTCATAGATTTTATCCCCGGGTTGGAAGTCTTTCTTAGCCAAAAGTAGAATTCCTTTATGCTTGGAGAACCCTAAGTATATTCTATCTGAGAACATTGAGTCTAACACCCACCTCAGCCGTCTGAACTGTAGTCGAACCTCAAACAAAAAACCCGAAAATCCACGGCTTTTATATCTTAAGATTACTCGATGAGTTAACTTCTTCATTGTTAAAATAGTTTAAATTTCATCTTGGCGCTACTATTGTCTAAATCCCAGCTCAGTTTTCCACCACGTGGGCAAAGCAAAAGCGGCTTGATGTATCTCTGGGTTATAGTGACGACCAGTAAAGGGGATATTTGAGTTTATTTGGCAAGATTGACCATCTTTGCTGCTAAGAATAAAAACCATTTCTCCTGATGTGTAGGTAGGAATAGTTGCTCGATACAGTTCAACTTTTGGGAATATTTCCTCTGTTTGTGAGGCAATAGCTTGCAGCGCCGACAAATTGTAAATAGGACAGCCAACATGTCTCAAAAAGACTCCGGTTTCTGTCAATGAATTATAACAATTTTTACAAAATTCAGATTGATAGAGAATATTGGCAGGAGCTGACCAGTCATCGTCGTCAGCACTGAGCGATGATGGGTCTGTGGAATCAACGATAATTACGTCAAATAGTTGATTATTTTTTAGAGCTGTTTGTCTAACATAATCGGCTCCATCTCCGATGATTAGTTTAACTCGGGGGTCTGAGTAATCTCCTTGGATTCCTAGGTGTTCTGAACATAGTCTAACAACAGCTTCATCAATTTCTACCATCACTACGTCTTCGACAACTTTATGTTTGAGAACTTCTCTTAAGGTTCCGCCATCTCCACCACCAATAATCAAAACTCTAATTTTTTGCTCAGGGCAACTTTTATTGCTCGAGGAAATGATGGGGATATGAGTTATCATTTCATGATAAATATATTCATCAAATTCACAGGTCTGAAAAACACCATCTATGTAGAGAACTCTGCCAAGTTTATGATGCTGATGAATCGATATTTCTTGAAATTTTGAAATTTCTTTAGCAATAACCTTGGTTCGTAACAAAAAACGGAATAAAGTCATATTTTCATGATTGGGAATAAGGTTTGCCTAGCCCGTTGTATCGGTGATAAATTAGAATCTTCCGGGTCTTCTTCGAGTACAAGCTCCAGTCCGTATCGATTGAGCTATAAGACCTGGCGTAAATGGAGGAAAAGGATTTTTACCTAAGCCTACCAAGTCCTCAAACTCCTCTTCAGACATATTGGCGGCATCTTCTAACTCAATATTTGGGGGGATTAGCAGGTTGCCCACAGTATCGGAGCTTTCTAAAACTTGAAGGTTTATCTCTTCTGGAATAGATTCTCCTAGTTCTTGCTCGTAGGCTTCTCTAGGATTATCGGATAAGATTTTGCGAAAGTCGGAGTCACGAGCAGCGCGAATCATGATTCGTGCTTCTAAGGTTTCCCAGTCTTCTTCTGTGAACTCGCTGACAGGTTTATCCGATAAGGGAGGTTCTTCAGCCTCATTCAATGCCGCTAAAGTTTCCTCGTCTGGCATGACGATGTAGAGATCGTTGGGACCTTCTTCCACCACTCTCAGATCCCATGATTCAGGAAACATAATACCTGTTTCCCTTTGAATAACTTCCTTGGGTTGATTGATTAGTTCCTGCTTGAAGATGGGATCAGACAAGGCTCGAACGATAACAGATTCTTGAATGTCTTGCCATTCTTGCTGAAACGGATCCTGATTATTCATGGATTAACCTCATTAGTCTTAATAACTTCTTTAGCTTGTAAAATGCAATCAAAAGGATCTGTTTACTTTAATCTTCATTAAATCCATCTAAGTACTCTGTTAAGCGGCTGCGATTTCTGGTATTCAATCGATAAAAATTCCGAGTAGCGCTACAATTTCTAGTATTTCCTGCATTGCTAATGTCAAATCGTTGAGGTGAGCGCACACAGAGCCGACTTCGCCCTTCCCAGAATAAACGATTATTGTTTGAGGCTTGAGCATAAAGATAGTAGCTTGAACGGCTATCTATTCTATTTGCGATAATAACACACTCTCCCTCATCAGCACTATACCAGCCAACCGTGCGAGTACGACGATTTGGGTTCCTCAAAACTCCAATCGCCATATAGATAGTCCCAGAACCCGCAGCATTATTGCAGACTCGAATTCCTCTTCTGAAGCTATCATCATTTTGAGACAACCTAACTGAGGATGAGGTGGCTGCTGGCGGTTGGATAGAGGCAGAAGCTACCAAAACACTAACACTGGTAACTGCTAACAAAAAATACTGGTTTACATTCCTTAACATGGTTGCTCCAGAATCGAGACAGAAATTGGAACTCAAGCGCACCCTAAAGACAAGACTTAACGTTTTCTAAGCCATTTCATTAAAAAAAAACTAGCTAGGTATCATAGCTTTCTCCTGTATTTTGTTCTTGTTCTCTGACAACAGTCAAACTAGGTACTTTACGTAATACTACTTAGTTATTATAACCCAGCTTGCTTTCCTATCATTATGCCGCACACCCTATCATATTTTTTAACGGCTTGTCAAATTAACTTAGCGCTTTGAGGCATTCGGTGACAGAGTTTTTCAAGCCATTCTGGCGAAAATCAAGTTTTTTTTGCAGAATAGCTGCATCTTAAACCTAAAATGATGTTAATTCAGGTTTCAATCCCGATATTTTCCTGATTAACGACGTCTCAAGCTCGTATACGGGATCCTAAAGAATTGGCGACTGCCACCCTACCTTAAGAATTGCTTTGTCGTTCCCCTTTTCGATTTGAGACGCCCCCCCACGGAGGGAAGGACGTGGCCCAAGATGCCATCGAACGAGTCAGCAGTTGGGGCGAGATGAATCTCCGCCAGATTATGGAAGATATGGGATATTAGACCTGTTGAGATGTTGCGGGCGATCGCCATGACTTCCCATTCTACAAACCGTTCTACCAAAACCATTGTCCTGACTGGCGTTAGTCGCGGACTCGGACAGGCGATGCTAGAGGGGTTCATCGCCCAGGGCCATCGCCTGTTCGGCTGTGCAACGGATGAGGGGGCGATCGCCCAACTCCAGAAAACCTACGGCGAACCCCATCAGTTCGCCGTTGTGGATTTAGCCGATGATGGGCAAGTGCAACAGTGGAGTGAACAGGTTCTGCAAGAGATTCAGGCCCCCGATATCCTGATTAACAATGCCGGAGTCATCAATGAACCGGCCCCAGTCTGGGAGATTTCCGCCCCGGAGTTCGATCGCGTGGTTGATGTCAACCTCAAAGGGGTAGCCAACGTTTTGCGCCATTTCGTCCCAGCCATGATTGACTCACCAGGGGGAATGATCGTCAACTTCAGTTCCACCTGGGGGCGCAGTACCTCCCCGGAAGTGGCCCCCTACTGTGCCACGAAATGGGCTATTGAGGGGTTGACGCGATCGCTGTCTCAAGAACTCCCGAGTCATCTGGCCGCCGTCGCCTTAAATCCCGGTGTCATCAATACCGATATGCTACAGACTTGTTTCGGTAGCAGTGCCAACAACTATACCACTCCCCAGGTTTGGGCTCGTGCAGCGGTTCCCTTCATCCTCGGCTTAACTCCCCGAGATAACGGTAAAGCGGCGACAGTTCCCGCCTAATTCCAGGATCTCATTTTTCCTCGACGTTCAAGGGATTGCGGAGTTCTAAGAGGCGGGGGATGGCGATCGCCAAAATCAATAACACCAACGCACCAATACTAAAGCTGGCGACTCCTGAGACCAACTTCTCTAAGGGAACCAACCGCCCCACGAAGAAGGATAAGCTGACCATCACCGAGGCCCAAACCCCTGCACCGGCGGCATTACACATAAAAAACTTACCGTAGGGCATATCAGAAATCCCCGCCAGGGGACCGGCAAAAATCCGTAACAGAGCCACAAAACGCCCGAAAAACACGGCTTTAGCGGCATTGTTGCCAAATTGCTCTCGCAGCCGCTCTAGTTGCTCCTCGGAGATGCGTAGCAGTTTCCCCACCCGCAACAACAGGGGAAATCCGCCCCATTTACCAATCCAATAGCCAAAGTTATCGCCGAGAATTGCTCCTCCTATTGCACAGAGGAGAACCAGCCAATAGTCGAGTTCCCCCTCTCCGGCTAAGAACCCACCCACCAGGGTTAAGGTTTCTCCGGGGAGGGGAATCCCGGCATTTTCTAGGGATATTCCAAAAAAAACCGCCCAGTATCCGTACTGACGGGCGATGTCTTCGACCGTTTCTAACGAGATGAACTCAGACATTCAATGCCTCGATTGATTCAGAATCTTCTTATTTCTTAACACTTTTGCGTTAGAAACTGCAATGAACGCCGTGAAGTGCAACCGTCTTGAGTGCAACTGTCTTGAGTGCAACTGTCTTGAGTGCAATCTTCAGCAACTCTAACTGACGTGAGACGTTCCGGCTGGCGTTAAGCACTACCAAAGGAGGGTAAGGAGGCCTGGTGTTGCGACTCCTCAAAATTGGGTAAATCCAAGTTCCCAGATTGGCGACGGCTGCGTTGGGCGAGACGATAGCTGACACTTTGCAGTTCTGAGTGAAGCTGGCGATTTTCTCGCTGTAACATCTCAACCCGTTCCTGGACGGGTTTGAGCCGTTCGGCAAACTTCTGTTTGTAGATTTCGGGCAGTTCTTGGACCACTTGCTCCAACATTCTAGCGCGATCGTTGAGTTCCTGTACCGTTTGTCGCTGTTGGACCAGTTCGCGATCGCGTTCAGCAATCTGTTGCTGATAAAAGTCAACCTGTTGCTCAACTTCAGCGAGTTGAGCATGGAGGAGTTGCAGTTGCTCACTCTGGCCTTGAGTCGTTGCGGCTGGGGTGGTGGCTTCTCCACTGCTCTTGACGAGCCGGAACAGTTCCTGAGACAGTTGTTGCACCAGTTGGTCTCGCATCTTCACCTCTTCTTGTAGGTGCGCCACTTCAGCCCGAAGTTCTTGCGGGTTGAGAGATTCTGTCAGGTTTACCAAAATGACCTCCTCGGCAGGCTAACGGTTCAGTTAAGTGATCTCAACAAGGTTTGAGTTCGCTTTTCTAATTATGAACGATACTTTAGCATCTGT